>NZ_JBIAMS010000011.1:0-209333 GCF_042874195.1 Streptomyces sp. NPDC004134
CTCGGCACGGCCGCGTGCCCACCGATGGGCGAAAGTCGACCCGAGAGGGCGATTCGCCCCGGCTCGCGAGGGGTGTTACCGCGAGTTACGGCCCAGTCCCTCCATCCGTGAGCCGCTGCAGGGAGTGGTCGGTCTCGGAATCGGCCGCGTGCGCGTCGATGGGCGAAAGTCGACCCGTGAGGGCGATTCGCCCCGGCTCGCGGGAGGTGTTACCGCAAGTTATGACCCAGTCCCTCCATCCGTGAGCCGCTGCAGGGAGTGGTCGGTCTCGGAATCGGCCGCGTGCGCGTCGATGGGCGAAAGTCGACCCGTGAAGGCGATTTGCCCCGGCTCGCAGGAGGTGTTACCGCGAGTTACGGCTCGATTCCTCCATTCGGGAGCCGCCGTCGGTGGTGGTGGGCTCTCAGTCGGCTGCGTGTGTGTCGATGGGCGAGAGTCGGCTTGCGAGGGTGGTTTGTCCGGGTTCGCGGCTCGGGCTGCCGGGAGTTTGGCTCGCTTGGGTTCGATCGGGGTGTTCTGGGCGGTGGTTGGCGTGGCTAGGTGGGCGAAAGTCTGGTCCGGTGGGCGGTTTGGGCTGATTTTCGGGGTGGGTTACCGCGAGTTCATCCCTGCCGCGTGCGCTCCCAGCCACCTGAAGGGCGGATGGCCCGGGGCGGTGCGGCTGGGTGGGCGAAAGTCGGCGCCTGGGCACCGATTCGGGCCGCATTCGAGGGTGTTACCGCGAGTTACGACTCAATCTCTCCGCTGCGGTAGTTCCGGCCGCGCCCCCTGCGGGCCGTCGCCGGGCGGATGCCCGTCGTGCGGCTGGGAGTTGGGCGGTGCTTCCCCGGGTGGGGCGGTGCTGGGTCCTGGCGGGCGCCGGGTGTTGCGTGTGATCGCCGCTGCGCCCGGAGCCGGGCTCTTCGGGGAGGCGGCTGCCGGGCCGGTGGGGCCCGATGCTCAAAAACCCACGTAGGGCCGTTCGTATACGAGACCGCCCACCCTGACGCCCTCCCTCCCCACGACGCCGGGCAGCCCGGCGGCGACAGCCGGCGACTACCGCGCCGCCGCCCCCGGTGCCGGGACGCCGCGCGAACGTGCGTAGCCCGCTGCCGACTCCCGCCCCCCCCGCTGCCGACTCCCGTCCCCCGGTGCCGACTTCCGTCCCCGGGCGCCGTCTCCCCCCTCCCCGGTGCCGACTTCCGCCCCCGAGTCCGTCTTCCGCGCCCCCGGTGTCGACTCCCGCCTCCCCGGCCACGGCTTCCGCCTCCCCGGCCACGGCTTCCGCCCCTCGGCGCCGGCTTCCGCCCCCCGCGCCCGGTGCTACCCGCCGGCCGGTCCGTCCGGCGGCCGGCCCTCGCCGCCCCCGTCGCTCGCCGCCCCCGGCCCTCGCCGCCCCCGTCGCTCGGCGCCCGCGTGCGCGGGGCCAGACCTGGCCACCAGCCCGCCCCGCCCCACCGCACCCCCGGCCGCCCCGTCCGCCTCAGCCGACCCAGCCGCACCAGCGGACCCAACAGCCCCAGCCCCGCCCCAACCCCGCTCCGCCCCCCCGCCCTTGGCACTCGCGAAGTCGCATGTGCCCCCGGACTACCCTCCCGCCCTCAGCGGTCCGCCGGGTTGATCCATTGCGGTTGCGACGGGTGCAAGAACCACGACGAGTGCCCCGGCTCCCGCCCGCCCCGTTCCGGCGGCGGTACGTGGTCGTGGGCGATCTGGTCCGGTGGCGTTCCGTACCCCCTCATCAACTCCCGTACGTCCGCAATGAACTGCGCGGGTCCCGACACGTACACCCGGTGCTTCTGCCAGTCCCTGTGCGCCGAGAGGGCCCTCTCCAGGTGGCGGGCCGTTGCGCCCTGGCGTTCCATGCCTTCCGGGGTGATCACCGTGATGTCCACCCACGAGTGGTGCTTCCGCAGCGCGTCCACGGCCTCCGGGTCGTAGAGGTGCGCGGGGCTGCGGGCGACCAGGAACAGCCGGGCCGTCGTCGGGGTCCAGCGGCGCACCATGTCCTCCAGCAGGGCGCGCATCGGGGCCCAGCCCGTGCCCGCCGCGATGAAGGTCACCGGCTGCCCCGCGCGCTTCGGGAGCACCGCCGTGCCCGCCGGCGCGCCCAGCCGGAGGGTGTCGCCGGGGACCGTCCGATCCACTAACACCGGGCTCAGCAGGCCGCCGTCGACCCTGCTGACGTGCAGGTCGATCGTGCGGTCGGCGCGCGGGGCGCAGCCTATGGAGTACGGGCGCCACACCCGCGGCACCTTCGGCGTGGAGACGCTGACGAACTGCCCCGCGGCGTACGGCAGCGCCTGGTCCGGGAGAAGGGTGAGCACCGTGACGCCCGGCGCGGCCTCGTGGCGGGCCACCACCCGGCAGTCCCACCAGCGCGGCGCCTGCTGCTTGTCGGCCTCCTCACTGCCGCCGATCATCGCCTCGGAGAGGATCTTGTACGCGCCGAGCCACGCCTGCTCCGTCTCCTCGTCCCAGGTGTTCGGCAGCCCGAAGCGCAGCGCCGCGATCAGGCTCTCGCCCACCGCCGCGTAGTGCTCCGGGCGGGCGTCGAACTTGCGGTGGTCGCGTCCCAGCGTCGCGAGGTAGCGGGGCAGGTCCGGGTCGTCGAGGCGCTGCACGACGTGGGTGAGGGCGGCGAAGAGGCGGTCACGCTGCTCGGACATGTCCGCGGGAAACAGCGCGCGGACCCCCGGATTGCGGGCAAACAGATGCGAATAGAAGTACTTGGCGACATGATCGGCTCTGCGCTCAACTCGGGCAAAACTCGCCCGGATTCGCTCGTTTGCATCCACGCACACGGACGGTACTGACCCATGGGTCACTTCTTCAACACGGCATCGAACAAGTTTCCCAAGTCGCCACCGAATGTCTGTTCCGCCCGGGCCGCATCAAGGGGAACGAACGCCTCAAAGGCGGATCTCCAGCAGCCGCCCCGGCCACACCGGCCGCCCCGGCCGCTCCACCGCGAACGTCCCGCTCGGCGTGAACCCCAGCCGCTCGTACTGCCGCGCCAGCGCCCCGTCACCGCCGCCGAAGCAGTCCACCCGCAGCAGCCCCACGCCCCGCCGCACCGCCTCCGCCCGCGCGTCCGCCACCAGCGCCGCGCCCACCCCGGCGCCGCGCAGCGCCCGGTCCGTCACCAGCAGCCGGACGTACAACTCCGGCTCCCCGGCCGCCGGTACGAACGACTGCGGCTCGTCCGCGAGCACGCACACCCCCGCGACCCCGCCCTCCGGCGTCTCCGCCACCCGCACGAGGAAGTCGCGCGCGTACTTCTCCATCTGCGCCACCCGCTCGGGCAGGCCGGAGAACGCCTCCGTGCCCCACTGGTCGGTCCGCCCCTGACTCGTCAGCCACGCCACCGCACCGTCGAGCAGCGCGAGCATGGCGGGGACGTCGGCGGGGCCTCCTGTACGTATCCTCATGCCCGGAATCTAACCGGGCCGTACGCCATGCGCCTACGGCGTTTCCCCCTGCAGCCCCAGCGCCGGCCGCAGCCCCGCCAGGTTCTCCCGCGTCACCTTCCACAGCACCCGCTGCCGGTCCAGCACGTCCGCCACCGCCGCGCCGTGGTCGTCGAGCACCGCCTCCGCCCGCTCCAGCAGCACCTCCGCCAGCCGCTCGTCGTCCACCCGCACGCCCCACTCCGGGCGCTCGATGTCGGCCAGGAAGTAGGCCAGCTTCGGGTGCGACACCAGGCTCAGCACCGGCGTGCCGCACCCGAACGGGATCATCCCCGCGTGCCCGCGCATCCCGATCACCAGCCGCGTCCGCCGGTACGCCGCGCGGATCTCGTCGTTCCCGAGGTCGTACAGCGCGTCCACGGGCAGCGCGATCCCGTGCTCCCGGCGCAGGTCGTGCGCGAACTGCTCGTCCGCCGTCATATGCGCCGCCACCCGCACGTCCACGCGCCCGCGCAGCGCGCGCACCGTCCGCGCCATCGCGTCCAGGAACCGCGGATAGCCGTCGCCGAAGCGCATCCCCGCCCTGTCGTACGCGCAGTTGACCAGCACCGTGTCCGCGCGCTCCACCTCGGAGCCGTCCCAGCCCGGCTGCAGCAGCCGGGTCAGGGTCGTGGGGCAGGGCTGGTACGCGACCCGGTCGCGCAGCCGCTCCGGCAGCAGCTCGCGCACCCGCTCCACCGAGCCGCGGTTGCGCAGCCCGAAGAACGCCGACCGCTCCACCAGCGCCGCCAGGCTCTCCCGGAAGCGGCTGCGGCGGTAGGACTGGCCGGGAAAGACGTTGTAGCCGACGGCGAAGACCGCCAGCGGCACGTCGATCCGGGCCAGCAGAGCGTCCGGTACGTTCCACTGCCACGCGCTGTTGCCGTTCGGCCAGGTGTCCGGCAGGAAGAGCCCGCCGCCGCCGACGACCAGCCCGCGGCGCGCGTTGACCTCCGCCAGCGCCTCCTCGTCGAACAGCCGGTGCACGGGGACCGGGTGCCACCGGCGCGCGGAGGCGTCCTGGCCGAAGCAGAGCCGGACGGCCTCGGGGAGGATCTTGTCGCCGGCGTTCTCCTGGCCGGTGGCGTACGCGGCGGCGTGCGCGAGCTGCGTGGAGACGACCGACGCCTCCCCGCGGTGCGCCGCGAACTCCGGCAGCCCGTAGCCGCCCTGGAGCAGCGCCTTGCAGGTGCGGTTGGTCGGCTCGGCGTCCAGGCCCTCGCGCGCGTACGCCCTGGACCGCTCCTCGTCGCCGCGCAGCCAGGCGAGCCGGGCGAGCTGGCTGAACGCCTTCGGCGCCAGCTCGGGGGCCGCGGCGGCGAGCAGCAGGTGGGTCTCGGCCTCGTCGTAGCGGGAGACGGCCATGAGCGCGGTGCCCATCGCGTCGTGGAAGCGCGGCTGGTTGGCCTGCGAGCGGGCGGCGGACAGGGCCTCCACGGCCTCCTCGTACGCGCCGATCGCGCGCAGCCCGAGTGCGGTGCGGCGGGCGAGGTCGGTGGTGGGGCGCAGCCGCAGCAGCGGCGGGCCGTAGTGGAGGAGCAGGTCGGGGTGCTGGCGGTGGGCGGGCAGGGTGCAGTACGCGCGCCAGAACCGCTCGTCCGTCAGCGCGTAGCGGGCGCGGGTCTCGTCGGACGGGTCGCGCAGGACGGCGAGGTCGGCGGCCACGAGCCAGCGGGGGTGCAGTTCTATGAGGTCGTCGTACGCGCCGGTGAGGTCGTCGTACGCGCCGGGGGCGGCCCCCGCCTCGCCGCCCCCGGCGGGGAGTTCGACGATCCGGGGGTGCAGCCGGCGGGCCGCGGCCAGGACGTCGTCGGGCAGGCCGTCGTGGCGGAGCAGGAAGTCCTCGCAGACGCCGGGGTTGGCGAGGGCGAGGCTGCGGAGCAGGTCGGGCAGCCCGGCGGCGTGCCCGGGGTCGGCGGCGTCGGCCCGGCAGACGAAGGCGACGCGGGGCGCGCGGCGGGCGGCCGCCGCCGCGGCCGGTGCGGGGCGGGCGGCCCCGGCCGGCAGGGGCGGGACCGGGCCGGGTATCTCGCGGGGGGCGAAGGACGCCGGGGCGGCGGCGGGGGAGCGGGGGGCGGAAGGGATCATCGCAGGGCGGTCCTCGTCTTCGTACGGTCCTTCGCCCGGGACGTGATCCAGCGGCGCTCCTCCGGCCGCAGCCGGCCGGCGCCGTGGACGTCGAGCCGCGGGCTGACGTCGAGGTGGTCCAGCAGCCGCAGCACGGTGAACGCGGCGCTGGTCTCCGGCCCCCAGCCGCCGTCGCCGAGCAGCGCCGGGTCCTGCAGCGGGCGGCGCAGCGACGCGTCGCCGAGCCCGTCCTGCGCGCCGGGCACCGCGCGCCTGACCGTCTCCCGCCAGGTCTCGCCGGGGTCGGCGAAGAGCAGCCGGACGCCGGCGGGCCGGTGCCACGACTCGCAGGCCGGATCGGCGACGGCGTGCACGTCGGCGCGTTCGCCGCCGCGGAAGTCGTCGCAGCGGACGACGAGTTCGTAGTCGCCGGCCTCCTCGAACCGGCCGGGCCCGACGACGACGCAGGCGGTCTTCCCGGCGACGAGGCCGCGGAAGTCGGCGACGCCGACGGGGCGGGCGCCCGCGAGCAGCGGATCGGCCATGCGGCCCTGGTCGAGGATCCGGCAGTACGTCCCGTACGCCCCGGCCAGTTCGCGCACCCGCGCGTCCCCGGCCCCGTACCGGCCCATCTGCTCGGTGACGTACGCGGTGAACGCCTCCCGCACCACCCCGGGCATCGCCTCGGCCCCGACGGCCGCGGCGAACGCCGGCCCGGCGACGGGGACGGCGGCCGTGGCCCCGGCTTCCGGCCCGCCGCCGGTCTCCGGGCCCCCGCCGGTCTCCCGGCCCCCGGCCGTGTCCGCAGGGAAGAGCCCCACCGCCGTCACCAGGCACGCGCGCTTCTCGCGGGCCATCGACAGCAGCACCGGCGTCTCCGGGTGCGTGCTGCCCAGCGCCAGCGTCCGGTCGTACGCCTCCGTCGCCGCCGCCGCGTGGCCCAGCGCGTCCAGGGCCTGCGCCCGCAGCCGCCACGCGGCGCGGGACTTCGCGCGCAGCGAGACACCGGTGGCCGCCAGCTCCACCGCCAGCAGCAACTCCCGCTCGCCGCCCGTCTCGACCGCCCGGTCACCGGCCCGCAGCAGGGTGTCGAACAGCTCCGCGCCGACCGGCTCGCGGCGCGGCGGCGGTGCGGTGCCGAGCAGCTCGCCGAGCGCCGCCACCAGTGCCGTACGGGCGGGCCCCGGGCCCACGCTGGGCGGCGGCGGATCCGCGGCGTCCTCCTCGGCCGTCAGCCCGGCCAGGTATCCGGTGCACACGCGGGCGCACTCCGCGAGCGCGAGCGCCTGTTCTGCCCGCGCCCGGCGGGACGGTCTGGATCGCGGACTCTTCATCGTGCTCCCGGTTCGTGCGAACAGGGTGCGACTGTTCCGCAGCCGCCGACGCCCGGTTTGGCCACGTGGCAGACGTGAGATGAACACTGCGCGAAGCTCAGGTCGCGGGCGCAGAATGCGGTCCCCGCCTGCTCCCGCGGGGGTACGGGTAGGGTCGGACGGTGCCTGAGCGGGACGCGCCAGGCCGCGGACGCGGCCGTCGCGGGCGGCCGGGCCCGAACGGCCGGACGGATCGAAGAGTCGACGAAGGGAACCGCCGTGGAGCACCTGCCGCCCGAATTCCTCACCCCCGGCTCGTCGTCGTTCGTGGACTTCCTCGCCGCCCACGCCCCGGAGCAGCTCCCCGCCAACCGCCGGCTCCCCGGCACCGCCGCCGGCACCGAGGGGGCCGCGGTCGACATCCCCCACGGCACCACCATCGTCGCCGCCTCCTACGCCGACGGCGTCCTCCTCGCCGCCGACCGCCGTGTCACGCTGGGCAACGGCATGATCGCGCACCGGGACTTCGAGAAGGTCTTCCCGGCCGACGAGTTCTCCGCGGTCGGCATCGCGGGTTCCACCGGCATGGCCGAGGAGATGGTCCGGCTGCTGCGCCTGGAGCTGGAGCACTACGAGAAGATCGAGACCGTGCCCCTCTCCCTGGAGGGCAAGGCCAACCGCCTCGGCACCCTCATCCGCGACAACCTCGGCCCCGCCATGCAGGGCCTCGCCGTCGTGCCGCTCTTCGCCGGGTACGACCCGCGCAGCGGGACCGCGCGGATCTACTCGTACGACATCACCGGCGGGCGCGCGGAGGAGAAGGGCTTCGGGGGGACGGGCTCGGGCTCCGTGTACGCGCGCGGGGCGCTGAAGAAGCTGTACCGCGAGGGCATGAGCCGGGACGACGCCGTGACGATGGCCGTGCAGGCGCTCTACGACGCGGCCGAGGACGACAGCGCCACCGGCGGCCCCGACGCCACCCGCCGGATCTACCCGCTCGTCTACACCGTCACCGCGGAGGGCTGCCGGCGGCTGGACGACGACCGGGCCGCCGAGCTGTCGCTTGCCGTGCTGGAGGGCCGCCGCGGCCGCCCGGACGGACCGAACGCACCGCTGGCGTAGGGCGGTTCGGGCCCGGCGGGCCTGCCGGGCCTGCCGGGCCTGCTGGGCCTGCTGGGCCGAAGCGTGCCGCCGACGGGGTGCGCCGCTACGGGCCCGCCGTACGCGGCGATGCACCCCCGGGCCCGTACCGACTACACCCCCGCGATCTCCGCCAGCAGCCGCGCCTCGCCCAGCACCCCGGCCCCGCCCGCCACGTCCCCGTGCTCCGCGCTCCACAGCGCCGCCTCCACCCGCCGGGCAACCGCCCACGCCGCGAGCCGCCCGCCGTCCTCGCCCAACTCGCCGGCGAGCAGCGCCAGCCGGGCGGCGACCGTGCGCGCCGGGTCGGCCGTGGCGAAGGGGTGGTCGATCTGCTCCAGCAGGGGGAAGGGGTCGTAGCCCGGGTCGCCGGTCATCGGCTTGGCGTCGATGGCCAGCCAGGGGCGGCGGCCCGCGGCGAGGATGTTGCCGGGGTTGAAGTCGCCGTGGACGACCACCTCGCGCCGGGCGCCGCCCGGCAGTTCGCGCAGCAGCCGCGCGCCGTGCGCGACGAGTCCCGCGTCGTAGCCGGGGCGCAGCCGCTCCATCCGCTCCTCCAGGAGGTCGGCCCACTCGGCGCAGACGTCCGCGACCCGCTCCAGTCCGCAGTCCCGCGGCACCGGGGCGCTCCACAGCTCGCGCAGCACCTCCGCGCCGAGCCGCAGCCGGTGTTCGGCGCCCAGCTCGCCGGCCGTGCCGAGTTCGGTGCCCGGCTTGCAGCGCTCCAGGAGCAGGGCGTAGTGACCGGGGTCGTGGGCCAGGAGACGCACGGCGCCGCGGCCGTCCCAGATCCGCAGTCCCTCGGCCTCGCCGGCGGCCTCGCGGTGCGGCCACGTCACCTTGAACACCGCGTCCCTGCCGTCCGGCAGCCGTGCGGGGGCCACCCAGGAGCAGCTTCCGCCCCTGAACGGGGCGCCGAGCCGCAGCGACCAGCGCGCACGCAACTTCTCCACCAGGTCCGGCAGTTCCGCCAGCCAGGCGCGTCCCGAGGCGTGCACGCGCATCTCGCCGAGGACCGGCAGGTCGGGCGGGAAGAGGGCCGGGGGGAGATCGGGGGGGTGCGCGCGGTCGTTCATCCCACGCACGCTACCCGCCGCGCGCCGGCTGCCGGGTGTCCTGCCCTGCGCTCCCGCCGGGCGTCCGCCCGTGCGCTCCCCGCCGGCGGCCGTCCGCGTGCCTCCCGCCGCGCTACGCCTCGAAGTCCCCCGACTTCACGCCGGCCACGAACGCCTCCCAGGCGGTCGCGGTGAAGACCAGCGCCGGGCCGTGCGGGTCCTTGCTGTCGCGCACCGGGACCAGGGCGGGGTGGAAGCCGTCCGCGACCTCCAGGCAGGCGGTCCCCGTACGGTCGCTGTAACTCGTCTTGCGCCACCTGGCGTCACTCAGGTCGAACCGGTCGTTCCATGCGGTCATGCCGCTCAGTCTTCCGTCCGGGACCGGAACGCGGCAAGAGATCGGCAGTTGGACAAAGCGGCACCCCGCCGCGGCCGGGATGTCCGCGGCGGAGCACCGCACGGTGGGGGGCCGGGGAGGAGGTGGCCGTCCCCACGAAGGGGTCCGCCCACCCGCCCCGCGCGCAGTCAGGCGGGACAGGCGGGGCAGGTGGGCGGGGAGTGGACGGATGCGCCCGGTCCGGGCGTGCCGGCGTACGGACCGGGTGCATCCGCCCGGCTTCAGGTGCCGTGCGGCGGGTGGGCCTCAGACACCGGCGATGGACTGGATCCAGGAGCGGTACCGCGTGACGTTCGTGTACGCGGTGGTGGTCTGCCGGTCGCTGGTGGACGCGACGCCGACCTGGGCGCCGTTCGCCATCATCGGACCGCCGGAGTCGCCGCCGGCCGTGATGCCGTCGCCGCGCCGGGCGCAGATGGCGTTGCCGCCGTAGGCGTCGCTGCAGCCGCCGGTGACGGTGACGTTGGCGACCTTCAGGTACTGGGACTGGCAGTTGATCTCGGAGCCGCACTGCGAGGTGGCGCCCCAGCCGTAGACCTGGACGTTCTGGCCGACCGTCACGGACCCGGGCTGGCCGAGCGTGGCGTACGTGGTGGAGACGGACCGGTCGATCCGGACCAGCGCCAGGTCGGAGGAGTGGGTGTAGGTCTGCACGCCGTTGGCGAGGGTGCCGCCGCTGGTCTGGTCGAGGCTGCCGATACGGAAGGAGAGCCCGCCGCCGCTGACGCAGTGCTTGGCGGTGAGGATCCAGGTGGGCGCGATGATCGACGCGCTGCACGTCTGGCGGCCGTTGGAGAACAGCCGCGCGGCCCAGGGGCCGCTCTGGGCGTAGCCGCCGCCGATGATCTTCGTGGACGGCGGCCCTTCGGGCGTACGGGCCTGGGCGGCCGCGGGGGCGTCGGCGCCGCGGGCGGACATGTGGTCCGCGGCGACTGCGGTGGTGCCGAAGGTGAGGGCGGCCAGCAGCGCGGCGACGAGTGTGGGGAGTGTCCTGGTTATTCGCAAGGTTCCTCGTTTCCTTCAGGCACGCGGGCTGGGTGGGCCCGCGCGTGGAGGGGCCAGGGAAGTACCAGCCGTCAGGATTCCGGAAACCGGGAGTTCGCGGTAATCACAACTTCCCATAACACGCCGCGATGGAAGCGGCGGCGGCGCTCTCCGGCGCCGCCCCCCGCCGCCCGAAAAGGCCGCGCGGCGCACGGTCGGCGCGTGCTTGGCTGGTCCGCATGACCACGCAACTCCTCGACCGCGTCCTCGTCGTCGACGTCGAAGCCACCTGCTGGGAGGGCCCGCCCCCGGCCGGGATGAGCCCGGAGATCATCGAGATCGGGCTCTGCGAGCTGGACGTGCAGACCGGGCAGCGGCTCTCGCGGCGTTCGGTGCTGGTCCGCCCCGAGCGCTCCGAGGTGAGCGACTTCTGCACTCGGCTGACCACGCTCACCCCCGAACAGGTCGCGGCCGGCGTCCCGTTCGCCGAGGCGTGCGCGCTGCTGCGGCACGAGCACGGCGCGCGGCAGCGGGTGTGGGCGAGCTGGGGGGACTACGACCGGCGGCAGTTCGAGCGGCAGTGCGCGGCCGGGGAGGTCGCGTACCCCTTCGGCAGGCGGCACGTGAACGCCAAGACGCTCTACGCGCTCGCCCACGGCCTCGGCCGCGAGCTGGGGATGGCCGAGGCCCTGGCGCACGCGGGCCGGGAGCTGGAGGGCACCCACCACCGCGGCGCGGACGACGCCTGGAACATCGCCGGGCTGCTCGCGGGCGTGCTGTGGGGCGGGCGGCCGGCGACCGCCCAAGTACCGCCCGGCGGCGGGGCGTAAGCGGCGCGGCAGACCGCCGGAGGGTCGTCCGCGGGCCCTCCGGGGGGCACTTGGCGGTCGTCCGCGGACCGTTCGCGGGTCGTTCGCCGCCCACCCGGGTGACAACCGCGGAACAGGGCACGGCAGTTGGGTTACCCCTGGCTCGATCAGGATGCGCCCCGGGGATCGTGGCAGTACGCTGCCGTGATCGTGGAGCTGGGCGCGGAAGGCGGTACGGGCGTGGGTGCGGGCGGTCTTGAGCTGCCCCCGGCAGGCGGTCCCGAGGATGAGGGCCGCGGGGGTGGCGGCTCGACCGAGCCGCCGCCGGGCGCGCCACCGCCGCCCGGGACGGTGTCGCTGGCCCGGCCGATGGAGATCGGCGCGGAGATCGGCTGGGGCCAGGACGACTGGGACGAGGTACGCACCCGCGCGGCGCGCGCGGGCCGGGCGTACATCTGGCTGAACGTGGTCGAGCAGCGGCTGCGCTCCGTCGTCGCCTCGGTGCTGCGCCCCGTCTACGAGCCGGTGCACGGCGAGGAGTGGGTCGTCGCCGCGGCGGGGCCCGCGGGCCAGGAGTGGGTGCAGCGGGCCGTCGCGGTGCGGGAGGTCAGCCGGCGCAAGGGCTACCTGCTGGACCCCGCCGACGACAACGTCATCAGCTTCCTGACGCTGCCGCAGTTGCGCGAGCTGATGGTGCAGCACTGGCCGTGCTTCGAGCCGTACCTCGACGACCGCCGCGACCTGGAACTGGCGCTCGACGAGCTGGAGGTCGCCCGCAACGTCGTCTCCCGCAACCGCGCGCTCTCCGGCACCGTGCTGGCCCAGGCCGAGCGCGCGGCGAGCCGGCTGCTGCGCCTCCTCGGCGCCGACGACCAGCCGCCGTCCGCGGACCGGCTGCCGGTCGACGCGGTGGAGGACCTGGTCGGCGACCGGTACGCGGACGTGGTCGGCGTCCACCCCGACCGGGTCGGGCTGCAGCGCGCGCTGCCGGCGGAGGACCTCTTCGGCGGCGCCCGGCGGCTGGACGCGATCGGCATCGGGCTCAACCTGCTGGTGCAGAACTACTCCGGCCGCCGGCTGGGCCGGCTCGCGGAGGGCGGCTGCCGGATCCGGCTGCTCTTCCTCAACCCGGCGAGCAGCACGGTGCGCCGCCGGGAGCGCGAACTGGGCATGAAACGGGGCGAGCTGGCGCGGGCGGTGGAGACGAACATCATCCACATGCGCCGCGTGCGGTCCCGGCTGCGCCCGCAGAGCGGCGGGGACGTCGCGGGGTCGTTCGACATCCGGGTCTTCGACGAGACGCCGCGGTTCACGGCGTACCTGATCAACGGCGACCGACCGGACGGGCTCGGCGTGGTGCAGACGTACCTGCGGCGGGCGCGCGGCGCGGAGGCGCCCGCGCTGGTGCTGCGGGCGGCGCGGCGTGAGCTGGTGCACGGGGAGGGCGGCGGCGAGCCGGGGCTCTTCGAGGTGTACCGGGAGGAGTTCGAGAGCTTCTGGACGGACGCGCGCCCGGTCTCCTGACGGCCGCCGCGCGCAACGTCCACGCCCTCCTCCGCGCCCTCACACCCCCTCCGCGCCACTTGTACACGTCTCTTGTCTACGCGCCTTGAGTGCTCCCCGATATCCGGAATCTGCAGGTCCGGTATGTCAGTGGCGGGTGAGAGTGTGGAGTCACTGGCCACGGAGCAGGGAGGGCGCCCATGGGGTGGTACGGGGAGCTGCTGGTCGGCTTCGACCTGGAAACGACCGGGACGGACCCGGGGGAGGCGCGGATCGTCTCCGCCGCCGTCGTGGAGGCCGTTCACGGCGTCCCGGCGCGCCGGCGGGAGTGGCTGGCCGACCCGGGTGTCCCGGTGCCGCCGGAGACGACCGCGATCCACGGGATCACCGACGAGCGGGCGACGGCCCACGGCCGTCCTGCGGCGGCGGTCGCGGACGAGGTGGCGGACGTGCTGGCGGCGCACTGGAAGCGCGGCGTGCCGGTCGTCGCGTACAACGCGACGTTCGATCTGACGCTGCTGGCGGCGGAGTTGCGCCGCCACGGGCTCGCGTCGATGCGCGAGCGGCTGGGCGGCGGGGAGGAGGGCCCGGTGATCGATCCGTATGCGATGGACCGGACGGTGGACCCGTTCCGGGAGGGCAAGAGGACGCTGGAGGCGGTCTGTGTGGAGTACGGGGTGGTGCTCGGCCGCGCGCACGACGCCGCGGAGGACGCGCTGGCGGCGGTCCGGCTGGCGGTGGCGATAGCCGAGCGGTACGGGGACGTGGCGTCGGCCGGCGCGTGGGACCTGCACCGCGGCCAGGCGGGCTGGCACGCGGAGCGGGCGGAGGGCTACCGCCAGTGGCTCGCTCGCCAGACCCGCGACGCGGGCTCGGCCCCGCTGCCGGACACGGCGACGGCGGAGCCGGTGCCGAAGAGGGGCTACGGGCCGGACGGGGCGGTGGCGTAGCCGGGGAAGGGAGAGGGTGCCGGTGGGGTGACGGGGGGCTTCACCGATTGCCCGGCGCGGCACCGGAGTCGGCGCGAGGCGTCCCGTGGGGAGGGGCTTGACCGCCGGTGCGCGTCGCCCGGCCCGAGGGCGCCGGGCAGGCGGCCCCCGCCCGCTTCGCGGGCGGCGGGCCGCTGCCGCGTCGGGCGCCCGGCTGCCGGCGCCGCAAGCCGGGCTTGCGACGCCGCCGGGCACCTGGGCGCACCGAGTTCGGGGGGCCAGACGGCGTACGTGTGCCGCCTCGCGCCCCCGCGCGGGGCCCCCGATCCGCCCGCTTGCCGGCTCAGCGCAGCGTTCTGTACAAGGCCAGCCACTGGGGCGGGGTGGCGTAGGCCACCACCGTGGTCTTCGGCAGGCCCGCCGTGCGGAACGCCGTCGTCAGACGGGACGCCGGATGGCCCGCGCGGCGCAGGGACGCGTACAGACTCCCGCCCGCGCCGCCGAAGCCCGTCTCGACCATGCGGCGGTACGCCGCCTCCTCGCCCCGCGGCAGCAGCGGCTCCGCGCGGCGGTCGATCCGCAGCACCGCCGAGTCCACCCGCGGCACCGGCCGGAACGACTCCCGCGGCACCCGCCCGCGCAGCCGCCACTCGTGCCACGGCCAGGTGCGCACGGTCAGCAGGCTCCAGCGCCCGTAGTCCCCGGTCCGCTTGCGGGCGTACTCGAGCTGGGTGACGAACGTCGCCGACTCCAGCCGCGGCGCGCGCAGGCACCAGTCGACGATCTCGGAGGTCCGCGCGTACGGGACGTTGCCCACCACCGCGAACGGCTCCCCCGGCGGCCGGGCGGTGAGGAAGTCCTGCCCCACGACGCGGACATGGGGGTGGGCGGCCATCCGGGTGCGCAGGCCGGCCAGCAGCCGGCGGTCGATCTCGTAGGCGATCAGCTCCCGGCAGTGCGGCGCCAGTGCCTCGGTCAGCGTCCCGGTGCCGGCGCCGACCTCGACGACGAGCCCGCCGCCGGCCTCCGGCGCCGCGAGCCGCACCACGCGCCGCGCGACGGCGGGTCCTGCCAGGAAGTTCTGCGAGAGGGAGAGGGAGACGGACCGGGATCCGGTGCCCCGGGCCCCCGCGGGGGAGCCGCGGCGGCGGTTCGTACGGGCGTTGCCGCCGGTGGTCGCGCGGGCGTCGGCGCGACGGTTCGTATCGGAGTCCGCGCGTGCGGACATGCGTCGGTGAGAGCGGGCCACAGCCTGCCGTCCTTCCGGAAAGAAGTGCGTTCCTGGACTGGCGGATGGCCCTGGCCGGGCAGCGCGACGTCGGCCCTCGGCGGGGCACGTGAACGTGAAGGGAAAAGCCCGGCGGGCGCGCTCAGCGCGCGGTGATCGCGGGGCCTGCGACGGGGTCGCTCAGCGGGAAAGCCGTCCCGGGCTGCCGGTCAGGGCGCCGGAACCACGCGGTGGCGATACGGCACGAGGGAGAAGAACGCGCGCCGCGCACCTGCGTGGCCACCGGTGCACAGACGGGTCATCCCGCCGGTGCCCGCGCAGCAGCAGCCCGCCACACCGTCTCCTTGCCTCGGATGCACTTCCGCCCCCACCCTAACCGCCCGCCCGCCGCCCGCGCACATCCCTTTCCCGCCCCGGCCCCGCACGCTCGGTGCAGGGGCTGCTACGCTCCCGCCTGGGCCGGACCCGGGAGCGAGATGACCACCGCTGCCTTTCCCACCTCCCTGCACCGCACGGTGCTGGAGGTGGTGCTGACGGAACTGCGCGCGGACCCAGACGTCCGCGGTGTCCTGCTGTCCGGATCACTCGCCCGCGGCACCGGACGTCCCGACTCCGATCTCGACGTCCTCGTGGTCACCGCCCTCGACCCGGTACGCCGCGCCCCCTGGCGGTCCCGCCGCCGCCCGCTGCCCGTCGACCTCGTGCCCCGTACCGCCGAGCAGTGGCGCTCCTGCTTCGCCCCGCACCGCGTCGGCGACGAGTCCTGGGGCTACGCCTTCCTCGACGGCGTCCCGCTGCACGACCCCGACGGCGCCGTCGCCGCGCTCACGGCCGACGCCGCGGCCATCCACGCCGGCTACCGCACCCCCGCACCCGTCAAGGCGCACTACGCCGAGTTCTGGGCCCACGTCGTACCCAAGATGCAGGCCGTCCGCCAGCGCGGCGACCCCGTGGAGACCGGCTGGGCGGCGGCCGTGATGACCAACGAGCTGATGCGCACCCTCTGGGCGGCCAACGACCTGCCCAACCCCTCGCTCGACCTCGGCACCTGCCAGCGCCACCTGGACGACCTCAGGGCCCCCGCCGGCGCCACCGACCTGATGCGCGCCGTGCTGCGCGCCGCCCCGCGGGACGCGCTGCGGCTGCAGTTGGAGCTGGTCGCGGACGTCCTGCCGCTGCTGGCCGCGCGCGAGGCCGCACCCCCGCCGCCGGGCGCGAAGGGCGGAGCATACCGCTAGCGGGGCCCCCGGGACGGGACGAACGCGCTCCGTTTTCCCCGTGCCCCGGCGGCACGGCAAGCTCCCTCCATGGCATCCGCATCCCCCTGGCGCGTGCCCGCCTTCCGACGGCTGTACGCCGCCACCGCCGCCGATCAGATCGGCATCCAGGTCGGCCATCTGGCCCTTCCGCTGGTGGCGCTCGGCCTCGGTGCGAGCCCCGGTCAGATCGGCCTGCTGGCCGCGCTCGGCACCTCCGCGTACCTGCTGATCGGCCTGCCCTCAGGAGTGTGGGTCGACCGGCTCGGCTGCGTGCCGGTGCTGGTGACCGCAGCCCTGGCGCGGGTCGTGCTGCTCACCGCCGTTCCGCTGGCCTGGTGGTTCGGCACGCTCACGCTGCCGCACCTGTACGCGGCCGTGCTGCTGGCGGGCTGCGCCACGGTCTTCTTCGACGTCGCCTCGCACAGTTGCCTGCCCGCGGTGGTCGGGCGGGAGGCCCTGGTGCGGGCGAACGCGGGCGTCGTCAGCCTGTACGCGGTCGGCAGCGTCGCCGGGCGCGGGGTCGGCGGGCTGCTGGTGGAGGTGCTGACGGCGCCGGTCGCGGTCGCGGCACAGGCCGTCAGCCACCTCGCCGCGGCCATATCGCTCACCGGCATCCGCGGCGGCAGTTCGCACCGCGATAGGCCGGCGCCGGCCGCCTCGCGCCGGCTGGCCGCCGAGATGCGCGCCGGGCTGCGGCACGTGCTCGGCAGCCGCGAACTGCGCCCGCTCGCGCTCGGCGCGGCGCTCGCCAACCTCGGGGCGCAGACCGTCAACACGATGGTCCCGGTGCTCTTCGTCGGCCAACTCGGGCTGCCCGCCTGGATCCTGGGCGGCTACTGGGTGCTCTGCGGCGCCGCCATTTTCGTCGGCGCCCGGCTCGCCCGGCCGCTCGCCGCCCGGCGGGGGTGCGGGTGGACCCTGGCCACCGCGGGGCTGTGCGTGGCACCGGCGGCGCTGCTCGTACCGCTGCTGAGCCGGCCGCCGTGGCTGTGCGTGGCGGGGGCCGCGGGAATGGCGCTGGTGTCGGTGAAGATCGGCATCGACAACGTGCTGGGGCTGAGCCTGCGGCAGGGGCTGACGCCCGACGCGCTGCTCGGCCGGATGAACGCGACCTTCCGGTTCCTGCTGATGGGTTCGGTCGCGCTGGGCTCGGCGCTGTCCGGGGTGATCGGGGAGTTCGCGGGGGTACAGGCGGCGCTGTGGACGGGGGCGGTGATCCTGGTGGTGGCGGCGCTGCCGCTGTACTTCTCGCCGGTACGCGCCCGCCGCCACCTGCCGGGCACGCCGGTCCCGGAGCCGGACCCGGTCGCCTGACGCGGACCCCGCCGGCACCCTGCCGGCGGAGCCCCTGCGCCGCGCCCCCGCCCCGTACGCCTCCGGCCCTACGCCTCCTGGACCACCAGCTCCCCGGCCCCGCCGTCCTCCGCGAACTGCGTCCGGTACAGCTCCTCGTACCGGCCGCCGGCCGCCAGCAGTTCCGCGTGCGTGCCCCGCTCCACGATCCGGCCCTCCTCCACCACCAGGATCTGGTCAGCGGCCCGCACCGTGGACAGCCGGTGGGCGATCACCACCGCGGTGCGCCCGGCCAGCGCCTCCGCCAGGGCCTCCTGCACCGCCGCCTCCGAGGTGGAGTCCAGGTGCGCCGTGGCCTCGTCCAGCACCACCACGCGCGGCTCCGCGAGCAGCAGCCGGGCGATCGTCAGCCGCTGCCGCTCGCCGCCCGACAGCCGGTAGCCCCGCTCGCCGACGACGGTGTCCAGGCCCTCCGGCAGCCCCGCCATCAGCGCGTCCAGCCGCGCCTTGCGCAGGGCGTCCCACAGGTCCGCGTCGGTGGCGTCCGGCCGCGCCAGCAGCAGATTCTCGCGGACCGACTCGTGGAAGAGGTGCCCGTCCTGGGTGACCATGCCCAGCGTCGCGCGCACCGAGGCGGCGGACAGCTCGCGGACGTCCACGCCGCCGAGCCGCACCGCGCCGCCGTCCGTGTCGTACAGCCGCGGGATGAGCTGCGCGATCGTCGACTTGCCCGCGCCCGAGGAGCCGACGAGGGCGACCATCCGGCCGGGCTCCGCGCGGAACGAGACCCCGTGCAGCACCTGTGCGCCGGCCTTGGTGTCGAGCACGGCGACCTCCTCCAGCGACGCGAGCGACACCTTGTCGGCGGCCGGGTAGCCGAAGTCCACGGCGTCGAACTCCACCGCCACCGGGCCCTCCGGCACCTCCCGGGCGTCCGGCTTCTCGGCGACCAGGGGCTTGAGGTCCAGCACCTCGAAGACCCGCTCGAAGCTGACGAGCGCGCTCATCACCTCCACCCGCGCCCCGGCCAGCGAGGTCAGCGGCGCGTACAGGCGGGTGATGAGCAGGGCGAGGGCCACGACGGAGCCCGCGTCCAGGGTGCCGCGCAGCGCGAACCAGCCGCCGAGGCCGTAGACGAGCGCGAGGGCGAGGGCGGAGACGAGGGTGAGGGCGGTGATGAAGAGGGTCTGCACCATCGCCGTGCGGATCCCGATGTCCCGTACGCGCGCCGCCCGGTCGCGGAACTCCGCCGACTCCCGCTCCGGCCGCCCGTACAGCTTGACGAGCGTGGCGCCGGCGGCCGAGAAGCGCTCGGTCATCTGGGTGCTCATGGCGGCGTTGTGGCCCGCGGCCTCGCGCTGCAGCCGGGCGAGCCGGGTGCCCATGCGGCGGGCCGGCAGCACGAAGACGGGCAGCAGCACGAGCGCGAGGAGGGTGATCTGCCAGGAGAGCCGCAGCATGACGGCGAGCGTGAGCAGCAGGGTCACCAGGTTGCCGACGACGCCGGAGAGGGTGTTGCTGAACGCGCGCTGGGCGCCGAGGACGTCGTTGTTGAGCCGGCTGACGAGGGCGCCGGTGCGGGTGCGGGTGAAGAACGCGACCGGCATACGCTGCACGTGGTCGTAGACCGCGGTGCGCAGTTGCAGGATGAGCCCTTCGCCGATACGGGCCGACAGCCACCGCGCCACCAGCCCGAAGCCCGCCTCGGCGACGGCGATGGCGGCGATCAGCAGCGCCAGGGAGACGACGCGGCCCCGGTCGGCGTCGGTGACGATGGCGTCCACGACCCGGCCGGCGAGCAGCGGCGTGGCCACGGCCAGTGCCGCGGTCACCACGCTGAGCAGCAGGAACCACTTCAGCAGGCGCCGGTGCGGCTGGGCGAACCGCCAGATCCGCCCGAGCCCGGCCCGCGACAGCGGGCGCTTGTCCCGCTGCGCGGTGACCGTGCTGTGGAGCGACTGCCAGGCGGTGGCCTGCATGTCCATCGGGTTCTCCCGTCTCGTGGTGCGCGGCCGGTGCGGCGGCCTGCCCCGTAAAGCTAGAACTTCAACCTTGGTTCAGTGCAACCGCGGGGTGTCGGAGGCCGCGGGTAGAGTCGTGGGCGGCCCGGGGGAGGGGCCTCGACGGCAGGGGGACGCGCATGCGAACCGGAGCCAAAGCAGTTTTATGCCTGGTGCTCGCCGGGATGGCCGCGCTGGCCGTGTTCGGCGTCACGAGCATCTACCAGGCCGTCGCCGGCGACGACGGCCCCGGCGTGCCGACGGGACCGCCCAGCGCGGCCGAAGTGCGCACCACCGCCCGTGACTTCCTCGCCGCCTGGGCCGGCCGGCGCCCCGGCGAGGCCGCCGGGCTGACGGACTACGCCGCCGAGGCACGGCCGGTGCTCGGGGCGTACTTCACGGACGCCCTGGTGCGGAAGGTCACCCTGGAGCCGGGCGCGGCCCGGGGCGCCACGGTGCCGTTCTCGGTGACGGCGCGGATCGTGGCCGAGGGGCACGCGAAGACGTGGACGTACGACTCGGAGCTGACGGTCGTACGCGGCCGGACGACCGGCAAGCCGCTGGTCGACTGGGACCCCTCCGTCGTGCACCCGGCGCTGGCCGGCAACCGGCGGCTGGTGACCCGGGAGGGCGAGACCCCGCAGGTGGTCGCGGTCGACGCGGACGGCAGGACGCTGAGCGAGGAGAAGTACCCGTCGCTGGGCCCGGTCCTCGCCCAACTGCGCGAGCGGTACGCCGGGAAGCTGCGCGGCGAGCCCGGCATCGAGGTGCTCGTCGAGCAGACCGACGGCGCACAGCGCGTCAGGCCGCTGCTCGGCGTCTCGGAGGGCAGGCCCGCGAAGCTGCCGACGACCCTGGACGCCGGGGTGCAGCAGGCGGCGGAGGAGGCGGTACGGGACCACCGCCGGGCCTCGGTCGTGGCCGTCCGGCCCTCCACCGGCGAGATACTCGCGATCGCCAACGCCAAGGGCGGCGGGGAGTTCAACAACGCGCTGCAGGGCGCGACGGCGCCCGGTTCCACGTTCAAGATCATTACGGCGTCGGCGCTGCTGGCCGGGGGCGTGACGCCGGAGACGCCGGTGGGCTGTCCCCGCACCTATGCGCACGACCAGGGCATGACCTTCCACAACGTGGAGGGCGGCGAGATCGGGGACGCCACCTTCGCGCAGGACTTCGCGCAGTCCTGCAACACCGCGTTCGTCTCGCTGAGCGACCAACTGGCCGACGGCGAGCTGGCCGAGACCGCCCGCCGCTGGTTCGGCCTCGGCGAGGACGACTGGCGGACGGGGGTATCGACCTTCGACGGCGCCGTGCCGGTGGCGGCGGGCGACGAGAAGTCCGCGGCGCTCATCGGCCAGGGCCAGGTGCAGATGAACCCGCTGAACATGGCGTCGGTCGCCGCCACCGTCGCCTCGGGCGGCTTCCGGCAGCCGGTGCTGCTCCCCCGCTCGTTCGACGACCGCGAGGTCGCCACGGCCGAGCCGCTGCCGCCGGCGGTGGCGGCGGACCTGCGGCGGATGATGGAGCTGACCGCGGCCGACGGCACGGCCGCGGGCCTGGGCCTGGGCGCCGGGGCGGGCGCGAAGACCGGCTCGGCGGAGGTCGACGGGCAGGAGCGGCCGGACAGTTGGTTCACGGCGTACCGCGGCGACGTGGCCGCGGCGGCGGTGGTGCCGGAGGGCGGCCACGGCAGCGAGGCGGCGGGCCCGGTGGTGAGCGCGGTGCTGGCGGCGGGGTGAGCCGCGGGGGCGCGGCCCGTACGGCGTCGGCGGCGGGGCGGGCATGCCAGGGGCGTGGCCCGTACGGCACGGACTCCGGTGCTGCGCGCCCGCGCCCCGGCCGCCCCCTCCCCGGCCGGCCCCGCGGTCAGCGGGCCGTCAGCAGGTACCGGGTGTGGCCGAAGCCCAACTGGTCGCCCGGCCGCACCGGCGCCTCGCCCGTCAGCCGGCGGCCGTTGATGAACGTCCCGTTCGTCGAACCCAGGTCCCGCAGCAGCCACACCCCGCTCGCGCACCGCAGCTCCGCGTGCATCCGCGAGACCGTCTCCTCCATCAGCCGCAGCCCGTTGCGCGGATCGCGCCCTATGCGCAGCGGGATCGTGCCCGGTGCCGGGAGCATCAGCGGCGGCAGCCGCTCCGCCTGCCACGCCTGCTTGACCCGCACCCCGAGCGACGACGCCTTGGCGACCGTGCCGAGGATCGCCCGCGTCAACCGCCCCTCGCGCGGCGGCAGATCGGCGGTCAGCGCCGCCAACTGCTCGTGGGAGTAGGCGGCGAAGGCCAGGTCCACGCGGGCCAGGAAGGTGTCCTGGGACAGCCGGCCGTCGGCCGCGCCGTCGCGCAGCAACTCGATCGCCCTGTCGCGCTCTTCGTCGGAGACGCGCGGGATCCCCGCCGGGGGCATGGGGAACGAGGAAGACGTGGGGTGGTCGGAGCCTGACACCTTGGAATTGTCGGGCTGGGCGGCGGTGGGTGTCCAGTACGCTTCCGTTCCCGTACGTACCCGTGACAAATGATCGACGCACAGGCCACAGCGGTTAGGCTCGGCCGCATGCGCACACCCCGCCGCGCCGCCCGCCTTGCGCTCCTCGACCCGGACGGCGCGATCTTCATGTTCCGCTACGACGACGTGGAGGCCGGCATCCACTGGGCCACCCCCGGCGGCGGCCTCGACCCCGGCGAGCGCCCGCGCGCGGGCGCGGTGCGCGAGCTGCACGAGGAGACGGGCTGGACGGACGTCGCGGCCGGTGAGCTGCTGTGCACCTGGGAGCACGACTTCACCCGGCAGGGCGTGCCGGTGCGCCAGCACGAGCACATCTACCTGGCCGCCGGGCCGCGCCGCAAGCCCACCGCCGAGGCGGTCGCGCGGCACCCGGAGGACCGCATCCTCGGCTGGCGCTGGTGGTCTCCCGCGGAGGTGGCGGAGCCGTACGAGCCGCTCTGGCCCCCGCCGTTGGCCCGCCTGCTCACGGAACGGCACGAAGGACCGGTGGACCTGGGCTACCTCCCGGTCGCCCCGACGCACAGGGCGTAGCTTCCGCTACGGACTATCCGGCGCCCTCGGTCGTGACGTGGCGCACGGGCTCGTCACGTTCCGGTCAGGTTCGTGTTCCGGCCCGTACGGCCCGGGCCCCGCCCCGCGCCGGGCGGCCCCGCCGGACAGGGCGCCTCCTCAGTGCTCCACGGCCAGCCGGATCCCCAGCGCCACCAGCACCGTGCCGGACACCTGCTCCAGCCGCTTGCGCACCCCCGCGCGCGACAGCAGGCCCTTCAGCCGCCCCACGAACCACACGTACACCGCGTACCAGCCGACCTCGTACACCGCCCACAGCGCCGCGAACGCGACCGTCGTCGCCAACTGCGGCGCCGACGCGGGCACGAACTGCGGCAGGAACGACATCGCGAAGATGCCCACCTTCGGATTCGCCAGGTTCAGCAGCAGCCCCGAGCGGTACGCCCGCCACGACGTGACCTCGGGCCCCGCCCGGTCCGCGAACTCCGCCACCGTCCCGCGCCGCGCCGCGCGCAGCGCCTGCACCCCGAACCAGATCAGCACCGCCGCGCCGATCCAGCGCAGCACGTCGTACGCCATCTGCGAGGCCGCCAGCAGCGCCGTGAGGCCGAACGCGGCGACCGCGCCCCACAGGAAGACCCCCGTCTCGTTGCCCAGCACGGTCATCATCCCGGCGCGGCGGCTGTGCATGGAGTTGCGGATGATCAGGACCGTGCTGGGTCCAGGCGTCGCGGCGATCAGCGAGCAGGCCCCGAGGAAGGCGAGGAGTGTCGTGAGCATCCTCCATCCTGGGCCGGGCGCAAGCGGAGGCGCCATCGAATTAACGAGACCTTTCCGGCATGGACAGCGCGCCGCGCGCCCCGGCAGGCTGGTGCGCGTGAACTCCCCGGTGGTCACCGTCATGATGCCCGTCGTCCTCGCCGTCATCATGTACGGCCTCGGGCTCGGCCTCACGCTCGCCGACTTCCGGCGGGTCAGGCACCACCCCCGGGCCGTCGCCGTCGCGCTGGTGTGCCAGGTGCTGCTGCTGCCCGCCGCCTGCTTCGGGCTGGTGCTCGCCTTCGATCTGGCGCCCGCGTACGCGGTGGGGATGATGCTGCTCGCCGCGTCGCCCGGCGGGGCCGTGGCCAACTACTACAGCCGGCTCTTCGGCGGCGACGTGGCCCTCAACATCACGCTCACCGCCGTCAATTCGGCGCTCTCGCTCTTCTCCCTGCCGCTGATCGTCAACTTCTCGCTGGAGTACTTCGACGTCGGCAGCGACTCCCTCGGGCTCAACTACGACAAGATCCTTCAGGTGTTCGCGATCGTGCTGATCCCCGTCGGGCTCGGCATGCTAACCAGGGCCCGCGCCCCGCGGGTCAGGGAGCGCATCGACCGGCCGGTGCGGGTGGCCTCCCTCTTCGGGCTCTTCCTGGTGATCGTCGGCGTGGCCTGGGCCGAACGGGACCGGATCGCCGACTCGTTCGTGGACCTCGGGCCGATCACGTTCCTGTTCACGCTCGTCTCGCTGGCCGTCGGCTACGGCGCCACCCGGCTGGTGCGCGCCGCGCACCCGCAGGCCGTGGCGTGCTGCTTCGAGATCGGCATGCACAACGTCGGCCTGGCCATGACCATCGCGGTCAGCCCCACCCTGCTGGACAGCACCGCGATGGCCATGCCGGGCGCCGTCTACGCCGTCCTCAGCTACGTCGCCGCCACCGCCGTGGGCTACGGGCTGCGGGCGATCAGCCCGGAAGCCGCCGCACGTCGCCGGGGCCGAGCTCCCGCACCGAGCGGTGACCGGACAGCCCCAGGGTGAGGTCGAGGTCGGCGAGCAGGCTGCGCAGCACGTGCGTCACGCCCGCCTCGCCGCCGTGCGCGAGGCCGTAGGCGTACGGCCTGCCGTACAGCACCGCACGCGCCCCCAGCGCCAGGGCCTTGAGCACGTCGGCCCCGGTCCTTACGCCCGAGTCGAAGAGCACCTCGACCCGGTCGCCGACCGCCTCGGCGACCTCCGGCAGCACGTCGAGCGACGCGACCGCGCCGTCGACCTGCCGGCCGCCGTGGTTGGAGACGACGACGCCGTCCATGCCCGCGTCCGCGGCCCGGCGGGCGTCGTCCGGGTGCTGGACGCCCTTCAGCAGGATCGGCCCGTCCCAGTGCTCCCGCAGGAACGGCAGCCGGTCCCAGGTCCTGTCGGTACCCGTGAACATCGGCACCCAGCGCAGCACCGCCGCGCCCAGGTCCTCCTCCGGCGGCTTCTCCAGACCCGCGCGGAACGCCGGGTCGGAGAAGGCGACGGCGGTGCCGACACCGCGGATGAACGGCAGGTAGGCGGCGTCGAGATCGCGCGGCCGCCAGGCCAGCGTCCAGGTGTCGAGGGTGACGACGAGGGCGGTGAAGCCCGCGGCGCGGGCGCGCGCCAGGATGCTCGCGCACACCT
This sequence comes from Streptomyces sp. NPDC004134, assembly GCF_042874195.1. Lineage (NCBI taxonomy): Bacteria > Bacillati > Actinomycetota > Actinomycetes > Kitasatosporales > Streptomycetaceae > Streptomyces > Streptomyces sp. NPDC004134. Next base: position 24,843 of record NZ_JBIAMS010000011.1, read on the forward strand.
CGTCGTCGTTCGGCCAGTAGAGCTGGTACCAGCGCGGGCCCGCGCCGCTCGCCTCCGCGACCTCCTCGATGGTGTACGAGGAGGCCGTGGACATCACCATCGGGATGCCGAGGGCGGCGGCGGCGCGGGCCGTGGCCAGCTCGCCGTCGGGGTGCACGATCGACTGCACCCCGACGGGCGCCAGCAGTACGGGCGCGGGGAGTTCGGTGCCCAGCACGGTGGTGGCCGGGCTCCGCCCGGTGGCGCCGGTCAGCATGCGCGGGACGAGGCGGACCCGGTCGAACGCCGACCGGTTGGCCCGGGCGGTGGCGCCCGAGCCGGCCGCGCCCGCGACGTACCAGAACGGACCGTCCGCCAGCCGCTCGCGCGCGGACTGCTCCAGCGCGGTGAGGTCGGTGGTGAACGCCGGCAGCTCGTCCGCCAGCCCGTTCAGATAGATCTCGTTCTGGTAGTTGCCGAACGGCAGGTTCATCGGCGGCTCCCTTCGACCAACGGAGAGTCTGCGGGAACCGGCGGCGGAACGCTACCCATCGGTACCGGCTGCGGCTCGGCGTGCTCCAGGTCGGGCAGCCGGCGCAGCGCCTTGGGGAAGTACCAGTTGCGCTCGCCGAGCAGCGCCATCACCGCGGGCAGCAGCACGCCGCGGATGATCGTCGCGTCGATCAGCACGGCCGTCGCAAGACCCACGCCCATCTGCTTCATGGACTGCATCGACAGCGTGCCGAAGATCGAGAACACCGCGACCATGATGACGGCCGCGCTGGTCACCACGCCCGCGGTGGTGATCACCCCGTGCGAGATGGCGTCGGCGGTGCTCCGCCCCTGCGCCCGCGCCTCCTTGATCCGCGAGACCACGAACACGTGGTAGTCCATGCTCAGCCCGAAGAGGATGACGAAGAGGAACAGCGGCAGCCAGGCGACGATCGCCCCGACGCCCTCGGCGCCGACCAGGCCCGCGCCCCAGCCGTGCTGGAAGACCATCGTCAGCACGCCGTACGCGGCGCCCACCGACAGCAGGTTGAGCAGGATCGAGGTGATGGCGATCGTGAGCGACCTGAAGGCCATCAGCATCAGCAGGAAGGCGAAGGCCACCACGAAGAGGAAGACCGGCACCACCGCGCCGACGAGCTGGTCGTTGAAGTCCTTGCTCCCCGCGACCTGGCCGCCGACCGGCGCCTCCACGCCGTCCACCGCCTCCAGCGTCACCGGCCGGATCTCGTCGCGCAGCAGCGCGAGGCTCTTCTCCGCCTTGTCCTGGTCGGAGCCGCCGACGAGGGGGACGTCGATGATGGCGACGTTCTTCTCGGCGTAGACCTGGATGTCGATCGGGCCCTTGGACGCGCCCGTGTCCAGCGCCTGCTCCTCGAAGTCGACGATGGCCTTGCGGACCTCGGGCGCGTTGATGTCGTCGGCCTTGACGACCACCTCGGCGGGGTCGGAACCGCCGGGGAACGCCTCGTTGATCCGGTCGTAGGTCTGCACGATCGGCAGCGAGTCGCCGAACTCCTGGTCCAGCGTGAGGTTCGCGGTGTTCATGCCCACGGCGGGCAGCGCGATCGCGGCGAGCGCGCCGGTGGCCACGATCACCGCGGCCTTCGGCCGGCGCAGAACGCGCGTCAGCACGGCCCGCCACACCCGGCTCTCGCCGCCGGCGTTGGTCCTGCCCCGCTTGAGCCGCGCCAGGAACGGCACCCTGCCCTTCTCGACCCGCTCGCCGAGCAGCGACAGCATCGCCGGCAGCACGGTCACCGAGCCGACCATGGCCACCGCGACCACCATCAGCGAAGCGACGCCCATCGCCGCGAAGTCGGCGAGGCCGGTGAAGAGCATGCCGCACATCGCGACGATGACCGTGATGCCGGAGACCAGCACCGCGCGCCCGGAGGTGGCGGCGGCGATCTCCAGCGCGGTCCGCGCGTCCCGGCCCTTGGCCCGCTCCTCGCGCTCGCGGCGCAGGTAGAACAGGCAGTAGTCGACGCCGACGGCCAGCCCCACCAGCAGCATCACCGAGTCGGCGACGTCGCTCATCGGCTGTACGTGGCTGACCACGCCCATCAGGCCCATCGTCGCCACGATCGCGGTGATCGCCAGCACCATCGGCAGCAGCGCGGCGACGAACGCGCCGAAGACGATCAGCAGGATGCCGAACGCGATCGGCACCGCCGAGTACTCCGCCTTCTTGAAGTCCTCGCCGAAGGCGTCGTCGAAGGTCTTCTCCATGCTGGCGCCGCCGATCTCCTCGATCAGCAGGCCCCGCGACTCGTGCGCGTCCTGGACCTTCGCGACCGCGTCGGTCACCGGCTCCACCCGGTCCGCCGCGGTCTCCGGGTCGCCCTTCATCCGGAACTGGACCAGCGCCGAGCGCCCGTCCGCGGAGATCGTGTCGCTCTCGTACGGCGAGACGACGTCCGTCACCTCGCCGGTGCCCTCGACGGCCCGTACGACGTCCTCGACGGCCGTACGGAACTCGCTCGCCGACGCCTTCGGGCCGCCCTTCTGCGCCTGGACGAGCACGCTCTCCCCGACCGGCTCGTCCACGCCCGCGTCTTCCAGGATCTTCGCGGACCGCCCGGTCTCGCCCGGGACCTCCTCGCTGTCGCTGACCTCCGCCCGCCCCGCCGCGGAGCCGGCGACCGTCGCCAGCACCACGAACAACACCCAGATACCCACCGCGGCCCAGCGGTGGGTGACGCTCCAGCCGCCGACGGCCGCGGCGACGCCCTGACGCCGCTTCGTATGCCTCGGCGCCCTCGGTGCCCCCATCGTCCTTCTCCCTCGTGCGCGGCGGCGGCACACTGCCCCCACCTGCCGATACGACGCTAGAGAAGGCCGGGCGCGGTCCCCATCGTGCTGGCTGGTGAACCCGGTGGTGCTCAGCTCCACCGAAAGAAGGGGGGATAACCCCACCCCGGAGGAGTCGTGTCCCTTACACGCATCGCGCCGGGGACCGGTCCGGGCCTTGAGCTACGGCCCGGAGCGGTCCCCGGCGGGTTCTCGGGGGAGCGGGTGCGGTCAGCGCGTCACGAGCAGCCCCCGGTTGCGCAGCACCCGGCGCTCCAGCGGGCCGAACACCAGCAGCTCGATGGCGACGCCGACGATCAGGATCAGCAGGATCGCGTTGAGCACGATCGCCATGTCCTGGTACCCGCGGCCGGTCTCCAGCAACTGGCCCAGGCCCACCCCGAGGTCGGGGGAGGTGGCGATGATCTCGGCGGCCATCAGCGACCGCCAGGAGAACGCCCAGCCCTGCTTGAGCCCGGCCAGATAGCCGGGCAGCGCCGCCGGCAGCAGCACGTGCCGTACGCCGTGCAGGCCGGTGGCGCCGATGACCTGGCCGGCGCGCAGATACAGCGGCGGGATCTGGCCGATGCCGGAGACCAGCCCGTTGGCGATCGACGGGACGGCGCCGAGCAGCACCACCGCGTAGATCATCGACGGGGTGAGGCCGAACCAGATGATCGCGGCCGGCACCCAGGCCACCGACGGCAGCGACTGCAGCCCGGTGAGGATCGGGCCGATCGCGGCGCGCACGAACGGCACCTTGGCGACGATCAGGCCGAGCGGGGTGCCGATGGCGATGGCGATGAGGAAGCCGAGGACGCCGCGGGACAGGCTCGTCCAGATGACGTCGAAGAGCGTGCCCTCGTACCACTGGTCGGCGAGCGCGTCCCAGACCTGGCCGGGGCCCGGCAGTTGGTAGTCGGGCTTGACCTCCAGCACGTACAGCAACTGCCAGACGGCCACGACGAGGGCGACCGCGATGATCGGCGGCAGCACCTTCTGCAGCAGCACCTGGCGCAGCGGGGTACGCGCCGCGGTCCTGGTGTCGAGGGCGTCGAGGCCCGCTTCGAGCCCGGCGAGGCCGGCGGCGTCCTCACCGGACTTCGCGCCGGCCTTGCCACCGGACGCGCCGGACGCGCCGGACGTGCCGGTGCTGCCGGTGGTGTCAGTGCTTGCCATGGCGGCGGATCTCCCCTCGCAGCTCTTCGGTGATCTCCAGCGAGAGGTTGGCCACCTCGGTGTCCTCGATCCGGCGCGGCTGCGGGATGTCGATGGTCCACTCCCGGGCGATGCGCCCGGGGCGGGAGGACATGAGGATCACGCGCTCGGCGAGCTTGACCGCCTCGCGCACGTTGTGGGTGACGAAGAGCACGGAGACCTTCGTCTCCGCCCAGATGCGGGTCAGCTCGTCGTGCAGGACGTCGCGGGTGATGGCGTCGAGCGCGGCGAACGGCTCGTCCATGAGCAGCAGCCTGCTGTCCTGCGCGAGCGAGCGGGCCAGCGCGACGCGCTGGCGCATGCCGCCGGACAGCTCGTGCACCCGCTTGCCGGACGCGCCGCCGAGCCGGACGAGTTCGAGCAGGCGCTCCGCCTCGGTGCGGCGCTCGGCCTTGGCCAGGCCGCGCATCTTCAGCGCCAGCTCGACGTTCTTGCCCGCGGTCAGCCACGGGAAGAGGGCGTGCTCCTGGAACATCAGCGCGGGGCGCTGACCGCCGGGTATCTCGATGGTCCCGGCGGTCGGCGCGTCCAGTCCCGCGACCAGGTTGAGCAGGGTGGACTTGCCGCATCCTGACGCGCCGAGCAGGGTGACGAACTCGCCTGGCGCGACGTCGACGGTGACGTCGTCGAGCACCAGGAGCTGTTCCCCTGGGCGCCCGAACGTCTTGGACACGTGCGTGATGCGGGCCGCGGGCCCGTCCCCGGCCTGCGCGGAGCCGGCCGGGGCGTCGTCGGTGATGGCGGTGGACATCTCTTGCACCTCCCGGAGGTGAGGCGGGCAGAGCTACTCGACGCCGAGGCCGGCGTCGTCGACGGCGGGCCGGCCCTCGCTCTCGAGCACCTTGTTGAGGATGGACAGGTCGTAGATGCCGTCGGTCTTCGCCTCGTCGAGGAGGCCCGACTTGACGCTGTGGTCGGCCTGGTCGCCCAGGGTGGTGGCGAGCGGGTCGTCGGTGACCTCGATGTCGGCGAAGGCGCGGTCGAGCACGTCGGCGGGCAGCGGCTTGCCCGCGTACTCCTCGATCCCCTCGTTGACCAGGGTCTTCGCCTCGTCGGGGTTGTCCTTGATCCAGGCGTTGGTCTTCACCGAGCCGCGCACGACGGCCTCGACCACGTCGGGGTGGTCCTTCAGGAACGCCTGCGAGACGATCAGGTGGGTGGTGACGAACTTGCCGTCGTCCCACAGCTCCTTCTCGTTCAGCAGCACCTCGCCGCCCTTGGCGACCAGGTTGGAGGCGGTGGGCTCGGGCACCCAGGCGCCGTCGAGGCCGCCCTGCTGGAAGGTGGTCGGGATCTCCTTGTTGTCCTGGCGGATGACGAGCACGTCGCCCTTGCCGGACTGGGGGTCGACCTCCAGGCCCTCGCCCGCGAGGTAGTTGAGGAGGGCCACGTCCTGGGTGTTGCCGATCTGCGGCGTGGCGATCCGCTTGCCCTCCAGGTCGTCCAGGGACTTGACCTTGTCGGGGTTGACGACCAGCGAGGCGCCGCCGGAGGTGGCGCCCGCGACGATGCGCAGGTTGCGGCCGTCCGCCTGGGTGTAGCCGTTGATGGCGGGGGAGGGGCCGATCCAGGTCATGTCGACGGAGCCGGCGTTGAGCGCCTCGATGGCGGACGGTCCGGCGTTGAAGATCTGCGGCTTGACGGCGGTGCCGCCCAGCTCCTTGGTGATCAGGCCGTCGTCGCCGAGGCCGACCAGGGGGGTCGCGTGGGTCACGTTGCCGAAGAAGCCGATGTTGATCTCGTCGAGACCGCCGATCTTCTCGCCCTGGGCGGCGGGGGCCGCGTCGTCGCCCTTGTCGTCGCTGTCGGAGCCGTAACCGCAGGCGGTCAGGGCGAGCAGGGGAAGGGCGGCGGTGCCGGCGAGCAGGCGTATGGCCGCGCGGCGGCGGCGTGGTGCAGACACGGGAGGGTCATCCTCTCGGGGGTGTTCCGGGAATCAACATCGTCTTTCCGAGTATCCCTATTGACTTAGTAGGGATAAGCCCATCGGGGCGGCTCGGTCAAGGGGGTTCTTGAGGCGTGGACGAATCGCCCGGCATATGGGCCGGGCTTTCGCACGCCTTTGCACGCCTTTGTGCAGGTGAGGCGTTACGGGAGCGTGACCGGCAGCCCGGCCGCCCGCCACGCCTGGAAGCCGCCGGTCAGATCGGTCGCCCGGGTCAGTCCGAGGGACCTGAGGGAGGCGGCGGCCAGCGACGAGGCGTATCCCTCGTCACACATGACGATCCAGTGCACCCCCGTGCCGGTGGCCTCGGCCACCGAGGCGCCGCTGGCCGGATCGCAGCGCCACTCCAGGTGGTTGCGCTCCACCAGCAGCGCTCCCGGTACGGTGCCGGAGGCGCGCCGCTGGAACTCGGGCCGGGTGTCCACGAGGACGGCACCGTCGGCGAGCGCGGCGTACGCCTGCCGGGGGGTGAGGCGGTCCAGCGTGGCGCGTACGGCGGCGAGCGCGGCGTCGATCCCGGGGGCCTCCGCGGCGGCCATCAGCCGGTCACCGGGTCGGTACGGACCGGGCGCAGGCCGCCGCCGGGCAGCTCGGCGTAGTACGACATGGCGGACAGCGCGGGCGCGTAGGCGTGGATGCTGACGGCCGGTGCCGTCCCGGCGTTGACCACCTCGTGGACGTACCGCGGGCCGAACGAGCGCAGCCCGCCCACGGCCAGCTCCCGCGCCCGCGGCGCGGCGGGCGGGTCGGGGAAGCTGCGCTCGGTGAGCACCCCGGAGACGACCGTGAACGCCCCCGCGGCGCCGCCGTGGTCGTGGATCTCGGTGCCCTGCCCCGGCAGCCAGGTCAGCAGCCAGACCTCGTGGCCCCCGGTCACCTCCAGCCGGGTGTGAAAGCGGGCCGCGGCGTCGAAGCGGACCGCGGGCCGCCAGCGGCCGGGCCGCCCGGCGAAGGCACGGACCAGCCCCGCGAGCGCGGCGGGCGTCGGGCCGGCGGGCGCGGCCGGGGCGGCTGCGGGCGCGGCGGGGGAGAGGGTCGGCGGGGTGGACATGGAGACCTCGTTCCGGGGTGTGTACGGGGCGGGCTGAACGAGCGGGCGGAAAGGGCCCGTTCGGAATCGAGCACCCGCGGCGTAGACCCGGGTGCGGCCGTCTACGGACGGCCGCATGGACACAGCGCGCTCGCCACGCGCACCAAGTCCACGTGGTGGCGGGCGAAGAAGCGCTGGTCGGTGGGCATGCACGCACGATGGCAGAGATACGGCCGCGCACGCAATTCCCTTGCCGGGAAACGGAATTGCCGACGTAATTCCGAAACAATATGAAGCGTTTGTTAAATCTGCGGAGAGCGGGCATACGCCGCCGCCCGGGGCCCCGTGATGCGCGGGCCCCGGGCGGCGGCGTACACCGGTGGCGGGCTAGTGGGCGCCGCCCAGGAGGCCGCGGATGTGGGCCGCCAGGGTCTCGAACTCCGGCGCCGACATGACCTTCCCGTAGTCCCGGGCCGCCGGCAGGTCCACCGGCATTGTCTCGATGATCCGGCCCGGGCGGGCGCTCATCACCTCCACCCGGGTGCCGAGGTAGACGGCCTCCGAGATGGAGTGGGTGACCAGCACGATGGTCGTGCCGGTCTCCCGCCAGATACGGTTCAGCTCGACGTTGAGGTGCTCCCGCGTCAGCGCGTCCAGCGCACCGAACGGCTCGTCGAGCAGCAGTACCGGCGGCTCGTGCAGCAGCGCGCGGCACAGCGCCACCCGCTGCTGCATGCCGCCGGACAGCTCGTGCGGCAGGGCGTCCTCGAAGCCCTGCAGGCCCGTCAGCTCGATCAGCTCGTCGGCCCGGCGGGCCGCGGTCTGCTTGTCCATGCCGCGCATCTCGGCCTGGAGCAGGATGTTCTTCCGCGCCCCGCGCCACTGCAGCAGCGCGGCCCGCTGGAAGGCGAAGCCGATGTTGCGCTGCGGCTTGGTCACCTGCCGGCCGAGCAGGCTGACCTGGCCCGTCGTCGGCAGCACCAGGCCGGCGATCATCTTCAGCAGGGTCGACTTGCCGCAGCCGGAAGGGCCGAGGATGGAGACGAAGTCACCGGGCTCGATCCGCATCGAGACCCCGTCGACCGCCGTGGTGCGACTGCGCTTCGTCGTGAAGGTGCACGTCACATCGCGGATGTCGATGCTTGCGGACGCCGCCGCTTCGGTCGCGGCGGTCTTCTTCTGTTCGAGCTGCGGCACTGCTCACCCCTTAGCGGCGTACGACGCGTCCCAGTAGTCGGCGGGCTTCTTGGCCTCCTTCAGCATCCCGCCGTCCGACAGCAGGTCGATAGTCTCCTGCCACGACTCCTCGGAGTTGACGCCGATGCCGCCGCCGTCGCCCTCCAGCAGCGGCAGCGTGTCCTTGAGCTGGTTGGCGAGCACGTTGTCCGGCGGCGGCTCGGTCGCGGCCTCGGACATGATCTTGACGGCCTCTTCCTGGTTGGCCTCGACCTCCTGCCAGGACTTCGTGGTGGCCCGGACGAACGCCTTGGCCAGCTCGGGGTCGTCGGCGAGCATCTTGTCGGAGGCGACGATGCCGGTGCCGAGGACGTTCATGCCGAAGTCGGAGAAGAGGATGTAGTCGACGGTCTTGCCGGTGGTGTTCTCGATCGTCGGGCCCTGGTCGTGGAAGAAGCCCATGATGGCGTCGACCTTGCCGGCGGCGAGCTGCGAGATCTTGTCCGCGGGCTGGACGTTGACGACCTTGACCTTGGACGGGTCGACGTCGTTGGCCTCCAGCCAGCCGGGGAAGGTGGCGTACATCGCGTCGCCCGGCGTGCCCGCGACGGACTTGCCCTCCAGGTCGGCCGGCTCCTTGATGTTCTCGTCGGAGACGAACTGCACGGAGGACGGGCCCTTCTGGAGGTAGACCCCGAGGCTCTTGACCCCCATGCCCTCGCCTATGCCGGCCATCAGCGGCGGGGTGTCGGCCCAGCCGAAGTCGGTCTTGTTCTGCGCGACCTGCTGGATGGTGGCCGCGGAGCCGTTCCCGGGCTTGATCTCCAGGTCGATGCCCTCGTCGGCGTAGAAGCCCTTCTCCACGCCGTAGTAGAAGGCGGCGTGCTCCCCGTACGGCACCCAGTTGAGCGTCAGCGTGACCTTCTTGCCGTTGCCGTCGCCGCCTGAGTCGCCGCCGTCGTCGTCGTCCGACGTGTCGGGGGCGCAGCCGGCGGCGGCGGCGAGCAGCGCGCTCAGCAGGGTGAGTGTCGCCGCGGTGCGTTTCATGTCGTTGCCTTCCTGGGTGGTCCGGTACTGCGGGATACGGGCTGCGGCGCCATGGACGCGAACGGGCGGGAAGGGGCCCGCTCAGGTCGTCGCCATGGTCACGCTGGAGCCCTCGCGGCGGCTGGCGTGCCACGGGATGAGGAGGGACTCGGCGACCTCGATGACGACGAACAGCACCACGCCGATCGCCGACATGAGGATCAGGTCCGCGAAGAGCAGCGCGGAGTTCAGGTTGCCGCTGGCGAGCAGCAGGATGTAGCCGAGCCCTTCGCTGGCGCCGACGAACTCGCCGACGACCGCGCCGACCACGGCGAGGGTCACCGCGACCTTCAGCCCGGCCATGAGCTGTGGCAGCGCGCCGGGGAAGCGCACCTTGACGAAGACGCTCCACCGGCTGGCGCCCATCGTCGCGGAGAGATCCAGCAGTTCGGGGTCGGTGTCGCGCAGCCCGGCGACGCCGGAGACGACGACGGGGAAGAAGGCGATCAGCACCGCCAGGATGATCTTCGGGGAGAGCCCGGTGCCGAACCACACGATGAGGATCGGCGCGATGGCGATCTTCGGGATGACCTGGGCGAAGAGGATGATCGGGTAGAGGGAGCGCTCGGCGGTCTTGGAGTAGACGATGAGCACGGCCGAGGCGATGCCGATGAGAGCCGCCAGCAGGAAGCCGATGACCGTCTCGTACAGCGTCACGTAGGTGTGCTCCGCCAGCATCGAGCGGTCTTCCCACATGACCTCGAAGACCGAGCCGGGGGTGGGGACGAGGTAGCGCTCGACCATCTCCCGCGCGGTGACGAACCACCAGACGAGGCCGATCACGGCGAGCACGATGAGGGGCCGCCACACGGCGGAGCCGAAGGCGGCGAGCTGGTTGCCGAGGCGCGCTCCGCGCCGCCCCGTCCGCTCGGGAGCGGTCGGGACGGCGGCGGGCGCCTTGATGTCGTCCTGTGCCGTTGTCACTCGAGATGCATCCAATCGAGGTTGAACACGTGGCCGTCGCCGGTGCGGTCGTGCGGACGGTGGAACGGCTCCCGGCACCGGCCCGGGTGGCGTCCGGGCGGTGACCGTGGCGGCCTGTTCCGAGACTCGTCCTGCGGTCGTGCAGTGAGGGTGGTGCCAGGTGGTGCCGAGTGGTGCCTGGTGCGGTGCTACGACAGTGGCCAAGGCCACAGAAAGCGCTTGCCATAAGCTACGGGCGGCGCCCACCCGCGGGCAAGGGGTCGTGAGGCAGATTCCTGCACGGCACCCGGCTCCGCAAGGCACCGTGCGCCGTGGTCTGATTCCCCCATGGAGAGCACCGCCCTCACCACCTGGTCGCTGGAGCAGACCGCCGCGGACGATCTCACCCCGGCGGCCGCGCCGGCGGCCGTCGCGGCCGGCGAGCTGACCGTCGTACGCGCCGCTATCCCTTCCCCGGGTTTCAACCGTTATCTCTACGGGGCCGTCGGCGCCGACGTGTCCTGGACGGACCGGCTGGTGTGGGACGAGGAGCGCTGGCGCGCCTTCGTCGAGCAGCCGGGCACCGAGACGTGGGTGGCGTACGAGCGCGGGACGCCCGCCGGCTACCTGGAGTTGGAGGGGCAGCCGGACGGGGTGGTGGAGATCACCTACTTCGGGCTGCTGCCCGCGTTCCGCGGCCGGCGCGTCGGCGGGCACCTGCTCTCCGTCGGCACGGCGCGCGCCTGGGACCTGGCGGAGCGGTGGCCGGGGCGGCCGCCCACGCGCCGGGTGTGGGTGCACACCTGCAGCGATGACGGCCCGTACGCCCTGGACAACTACCGGCGCCGCGGCTTCCGGATCTTCGACGTCCGCACCGAGGACACCCCGGCCGGCGGACCGCGGAAATAGGGCCTTAAACCCCGGTGTCCATATAGCAAGACCGGACTGTCCGCATGGCGGATTACTGTGGACGATCCGCGGCACCCCATGCCACGCTCTCTCCATGGATCGAGCTGGAGTCGCCCTGGTGAGTCGGCGTCACGTCGATCTCGGCCGTATGTCCAGCGCCATCTGTCCGGCGGGCTGAAAGTCACAGCACCGCCGACCTCCCGCCGCCGCCCAGCCGTCCCCACCGTCGCGGACGCACGCGCGCGCCCCTGTACAGCCGCCCTGCCGAAGAACCGTTTGCGCAGGTCACCAGGGTCGTACGCGCTCAGGGCCGGCTCCTCCGCTTGCCTTAAGGACACCCCTGTCATGGCTAACTCCTCCTCGCGCCCCACGGCGGCCGGTCGCCGCAAGGCGGGCCGCCACCGCGGCGAAGGCCAGTGGGCCGCCGGCCACTTCACGCCGCTCAACGCCAACGAGCAGATCAAGAAGGACGACGACGGTCTCAATGTGCGGACACGCATTGAGACGATCTACTCCAAGCGCGGCTTCGACTCCATCGACCCTGCCGACCTGCGCGGCCGGATGCGGTGGTGGGGGCTGTACACCCAGCGCAAGCCCGGTATCGACGGCGGCAAGACGGCGATCCTGGAGCCCCACGAGCTGGACGACGAGCACTTCATGCTCCGCGTCCGCGTCGACGGCGGCCGGCTGACGGTCACCCAGTTGCGGACGATCGGCGAGATCTCCCAGGAGTTCGCCCGCGGCACCGCGGACCTCACCGACCGGCAGAACATCCAGTTGCACTGGATCCGGATCGAGGACGTCCCGGAGATCTGGCGCCGGCTGGAGTCCGTGGGCCTGTCCACCACCGAGGCATGCGGCGACGTGCCGCGCGTGGTCCTCGGCTCGCCGGTCGCCGGCATCGCGGCGGACGAGATCATCGACGGCACCCCGGCGCTGGAGGAGATCCAGCGGCGCGTGGTGGGCAATCCCGCGTACTCGAACCTGCCCCGGAAGTTCAAGGGTGCGATCTCCGGCGCGCGGCAGCTCGACATCGTGCACGAGATCAACGACGTCGCCTTCGTCGGCGTCGAGCACCCGGAGCTGGGCCCGGGCTTCGACGTCTGGGTCGGCGGCGGCCTGTCGACCAACCCCAAGCTGGGGGTACGGATCGGCGCCTGGGCGTCGCTCGAGGACGTACCGGACGTCTTCGAGGGCGTCGTCGCCATCTTCCGCGACTACGGCTACCGCAGGCTGCGCAACAGGGCCCGGCTGAAGTACCTGCTCGCGGACTGGGGCCCTGCGAAGTTCCGCCAGGTGCTCCAGGACGAGTACCTGCTGCGCACGCTCCCCGACGGCCCGCCGCCCGCGGCGCCCGCCGAGCGCTGGCGCGACCACATCGGGGTGCACCGGCAGCACGACGGCCGCTACTACCTGGGCTTCGCCGCCCGCGTGGGCCGCGTCGACGGCGGCACGCTGACGAAGATCGCCGAGCTGGCGGCGCAGCACGGCTCCGACCGGCTGCGTACCACGGTGGAACAGAAGATGCTCATCCTCGACGTCGAGGAGGACCAGGTCGAGCCGCTGCGCGAGGCGCTGGCGGCGCTGGACCTCCAGGTCGACCCCTCGCCGTTCCGGCGCGGCACGATGGCCTGCACCGGCATCGAGTTCTGCAAGCTGGCGATCGTCGAGACCAAGGCCCGCGGCGCCTCGCTCGTCGACGAGCTGGAGCGCCGGCTGCCCGGCTTCGACGAGCCGATCACCATCAACCTCAACGGCTGCCCGAACTCCTGCGCCCGTATCCAGGTGGCGGACATCGGTCTGAAGGGGCAGCTCGTCACCGACGACGACGGCCGGCAGGTCGAGGGCTACCAGGTCCACCTCGGCGGCAGCCTCGGCATGGACCCGGGCTTCGGCCGCAAGGTGCGCGGCCTGAAGGTCACCGCCGCGGAGCTCCCCGAGTACGTCGAGCGCGTGCTCACCCGCTACACCGCCGGACGCGAGGACGGCGAGCGGTTCGCCCAGTGGGCCGCGCGGGCCGGCGAGGAGGACCTCAAGTGAGCGGGCGGGCGGCGCCGTTCTACTGCCCGTACTGCGGCGACGAGGACCTGCGCCCGTCCGAGGAGGGGACCTCCCGCGGAGAAGGCACAGCGTGGGAGTGCAGGTCCTGCAATCGCGCTTTCAAGCTCTCGTTCCTCGGGCTGCTGGCCGACGGCCTGCGTCCCGACAGCGATGGAGGGAACCACAACCGATGACGGTCATCGAAGACGCGGACACCGATACCGCGGCGCTTGCCGAGCGGGCCGGCCGCGAGCTGGAGGACGCCCCGGCGCTGGAGATCCTGCGCTGGGCGGCGGACACGTTCGGCAAGCGCTTCTGTGTCACCTCGTCCATGCAGGACATGGTCGTCGCCCATCTGGCGTCCCGTGCCATGCCGGGCGTGGACGTCCTGTTCCTCGACACCGGCTACCACTTCCCCGAGACCATCGGCACCCGCGACGCCGTCGCCGCCGTGATGGACGTGAACGTCGTCTCGCTCACGCCCCGGCTGACGGTCGCCGAGCAGGACGCCGAGTACGGCCCGCGGCTGTACGAGCGCAACCCCGACCTGTGCTGCGCGATGCGCAAGATGCAGCCCCTGGAGGACGGCCTCGCCGCGTACGACGCCTGGGCCACGGGACTGCGCCGCGACGAGTCGCCGACGCGCGCGAACACCCCGGTCGTCGGCTGGGACGCCAAGCGGCGCAAGGTGAAGGTCTCGCCGATCGCCCGCTGGACGGAGGCGGACGTGCAGGCGTACGTCGCCGAGCACGGCGTGCTGACCAACCCGCTGCTGGCCGACGGCTACCCCTCCATCGGCTGCGCGCCCTGCACCCGCCGCGTCGCCCCCGGCGAGGACGCCCGCGCGGGCCGCTGGGCCGGCTTCGCCAAGACCGAGTGCGGCATCAACGTCTGACCCCACCGCGACCCAACCGAGCCCCAACCGGACCGTCCTAGCGTTGCGAGCCATGCATCCCGTACTGCTGATCGTCGCCCACGGCAGCCGCGACCCGCGGCACGCCGCCACCGTCGCCGCGCTCGCGGCGCGGGTGGCGGGGGCGCGTCCGCACGCGCGGGTGGAGACCTGTTACCTGGACCACTGCGCCCCGCGGGTGCCGGGGGCGCTGCGGCGGCTGTACGACGAGGGCGTACGGGACGTCGTGGCGCTGCCACTGCTGCTGGCCCGCGCCTTCCACGCCAAGTCCGACATCCCCGCCGCGCTGGACGAGGTACGGGCCGCGCTGCCGCGGCTGCGCGTCGTGCAGGGCGGCGTGCTGGGCCCGGACCCGCTGCTGACGGCGGCGCTGGACCGCCGGATGGCGGCGGCGGGGCTGCACCTGCCCGCGGAGCGGGCCCGCACGGGCGTCGTGCTGGCCGCGGCGGGCTCCTCCGACCCGGAGGCGATCGCGAGCGTCGCCGAGACCGCGCGGGAGTGGCGGCGTACCGCTGGATGGTGCGCCGTGCGGCCCGCGTTCGCCTCCGCGGCACCACCCCGTACGGCCGACGCCGTCCGCGCGCTGCGCGCGGACGGCGCCGAGCGGGTGGCGGTGGCGCCGTACGTCATCGCCCCGGGCTACCTGCCCGACCGCATCGTGCGGGGCGCCACCGAGGCGCGGGCGGACGTGCTCGCGCCGGTACTGGGGGCGGCACCGGAGCTGGCGCTGCTGCTGGCGCGGCGGTACGACGAGGCGTGCGCGGCGGAGCCACTGCCACTGTCCGCGTAACGCCCCGGAGCGCTGTGCGCCGGTACCGGGCTGCTCGGGCCCCGCTTCGGCGGGTCCGGTCGCCACTCAGGCGGGCGCCTCGGCCGAGAAGAGCAGGAAGTTCGGCAGGTGGACGTAACTGTCGATTCCCGGAGTGGTGGGCCGGGCCGCCGCCGCTACGGCCGGGTCGAGCCCCGGCTCCGCCGTCTCTCGCAGGCGGCAGCCGAGGGAGGCGAGCTCGTTGAGGTACGCCGAGAGGGGGCGGTGGAAGTCGGACGCGGCGGCCCCGGCGATCTCGTACTCCTCCAGGTACCTCTCCACGCGGTACGCGCCGTGTTCCACCCAGGTGCCCAGCAGTTGCTCGAAGGCGGGGTGGACCAGGGCGAAGACGAGCGGGCCGCCCGGGCGCACCGCTTCCACGCAGGCGCGCATCGCAGGCTTCCAGTCCGGGATCGCCATCAGGACCATGCTGCACACCGCGGCGTCGAAGGGGGCGCCCAGGTCGGGCAGCCGTGTCAGGTCTGCCTGGACATAGGCCATCCCCTGCCGCAGCTCGGCCTCCTTCTCGCGGGCGAAGGCGCACATCACGTCCGTCGGCTCGACTCCCACCACCTGCGCCCCGTGCCCGGCGAGGATGCGGCTGAAGTACCCGTTTCCGCAGCCGGCGTCCAGCAGCCGTCGGCCGCGCACGTCGCCCAGCAGCCGCAGCAGGGTGGAGTTGACCAGGTGCCGTTTGGCGAAGTCCCCGTCTGCCGCCGCCGTTTCCATCGCCTCGCGCGTGGTGGAGGCGTTCCACCGCCCGATCGCGGTCTCGTTCGCCCTGGATGTCATTCGCGCGAGCCTAAGGCCGCCGGTAGGCACGGCGCGACCGGGAATCGGCAGGGCGAGGGTCGCACCGGCCCGGACGCACGGGCCGCCGCCGCGGGGCCGCGTCGTCGGTGGCGGGTGTGAGGATGCCCGGCATGCCGCCGTTGCTTCCCACCGACATCGAGCGTGCCGTGCACAGCAGTTGGGGCCCGGACACGTGCAGCCGCAGATGATCCGCCTGCGCGAAGGAGTACGAGCTTCTCCGCGACCGGGTCGCGGAGAAGCTCATGGCCGCGCGTGAGGTCTTCCGCGCCCGGGTCAGCCCGAGACCCGGCGCCACTTGCGGAGGCTGATCAGCTCGCGGGGCGGGGTCAGTTTGCTGCCGACCTCGACGTACGAGACCTCCGCCGCGTAGACGTCGCCCGCCGAGTCGACCGCGATGCTGTGCAGCCAGTTGAAGCTCGCCGGGGACTCGCCGGGGAGGTCCGCGCCGAAGCGGGTGACCTCCCGGCCCGCCGTGTCGAAGACGCGGATCTTGTGGCCGATGCCGGGGACGCCGTGCTGGATCGGGGGCGGGCCCTGTTCCGCCACGTACAGGCGGGTGTCGGGGCCCGTGCCCGTGGTGCAGACGGCGACCGCCTTGTGGGCGTGCCAGGTGGTGCGGAAGTCGCCGGTGCGGGAGAAGACCTGGACGCGGTGGTTCTCGCGGTCGCAGACGACCACCGCGTCGTCGTCCGCGAGCGTCAGCGCGTGCGGGAGGCTGAAGCTGCCCGGGTCGGTGCCGGGGGTGCCCCAGGAGGCGAGGTGGCGGCCGGCGGGGTCGTAGTGGTGGACGCGGGAGTTGCCGTAGCCGTCGGTGACGAAGACGTCGCCGGTGCGCGGGCATATCGCCACGTCCGTGGGGCGGTTGAAGGGCTCGCCGCTCTGGAAGCCGCTGGGCTCGCCGGTGCCGAGGGTCAGCAGGGCGGTGCCGGTGCGGTCGGTCTTGGTGATCGTGTTGCCGACGTCGTCGACGAGCCAGAGGTGGTCCTCGTGGTCGACGGTGACCGCGTGCGGCCGGGTGAAGCGGCAACCGCGCCAGCGCGGCTGGACGTTGCCGTACGGGTCCTCGTACAGCTCGGTGCCGAGGTACGGGGTGTCGTTGCCCCACATGTCGACAACGTTGCCATCGGGGTCGAAGACGAGCACCGGCATGTTGCCGCGGTTGAAGACGTAGACGCGGTCGGCCGAGTCGACGGCCACCGAGGTTGCTTCCCTGAGCCAGATCCCGTGCGGGATCTTGGCCCAGAGGGGGACGGGTTCGTAGACGGTGTCACCGGTCGCGGGCCCGACGGGCATCGCTTCCTCCCCTGCAGACGCGTGGGCGGGAGATCATAGCCCGCGCGGGCGAACTCAGCGGCGGGCGGCCAGCACCGCGGGGGCCGTGGACCGGGGGAGGAGGTCGGCGGGGCGGCTGGGGAGCAGGAGCTGGACGTCGAGTTCGTCGGAGAAACGATACGGCCGGTGCGCCAGCAGCCCGCCCAGCTTACGGCGCAGCCGGGACAGCTCCGCCCGTACGGTCACGGTGCGCTCCGGGTCGCCGAAGAGCGCGTCGGCCAGCGCCGTGGAGCTGAACCCGTCGCGGTGCACCGCCAGCAGGTACAGCAACTCCGCGTGCCGCGGGCTCACCTGCTGCGACCACCGCCCCGCGCCGCCCAGCACCACCAGGCTCGGCGACGCCGGCCGGGTCAGGTCCAGCACCACCCGCGTCGGCCCGGCCGCCGGCCCCTCCGGCTCGACCCGTACCAGCCACCCGCCGCCCGGCAGCGGCTCCAGCGCGCACCGCCCGAGCCCCGGCAGCACGCACGCGCCCGCCGCCGGCGACTTCGGCAGCGCCACCCGCTCCGGCGGCACCATCCCGGTGGCCGCCGCCGTCCAGCCGTGCTCGTCGACGGCCAGCGCCCGGCCGCCGAGGCCGGCGAGGACGGGCGCCGCGACGGCCCGCAGCCGCCCCATCGCCGTCCAGTGCCGGTCGCGCAACTCGCCCTCCGCGACCCGGCCGACGGCGGTGACGAACGCCAGCGAGATCGTCGGCATCGTGCGCGCAGGGCCCGTGACGTTGACCACGCCCAGCAGCCTGCCGTCGCGCGGGTCGGTCAGCGGCGCGGCGGCGCAGCTCCACCTGCGGCAGTTGCGCAGGAAGTGCTCGTCGCCGTAGACGCCGACGGGGTGACCGGTCGCCAGCGCGGTGCCGATGCCGTTGGTGCCCGCGGAGTCCTCGCTCCACGTCGCGCCCTCCGCGAGGCCGATGCGGCTCACCGCCTTGAGCATCGCGCGCTCGCCCTCCCGCCACAGCACCACGCCGTCGGCGTCCGTGACCACGACGACGTGCTCGGGCACGCTCTCCTCGGCCGGGATCAGCCCGTCGCGCAGCACCTCGCGCAGGACGCCGACGCCCGCCGTACGCCGCCGCCACTCCAGCTCCGCGACGCCCACCCGCCGGGGCCGGCCGTCCTCGCGGTCCAGGCCGCGCTCCTCCGCGCGGCGCCAGGAGTCGCCGATCAGCTCGCGGGGTACGTGGGCGGCCGGCGGCAGTTCGGGCAGGGGGACCGCGTACGCCTCGGCTGCCCGGCCGCCGATCTGCCTGCCGCCCGCGCCGCTGGTCGTCAGCGCCCGCCCCCAGCCGGCCCGCGGGCCACGCGCCCGGCTCCGCTGCCGGTGCCCCCGCCCGCTGCCGCCCGCATCCGCACTTTCCGGCACAACACTCCCCGCTGGCCCGTCCGTTCAGCCGGTCCGGGGTCAATGGTGCACGCGGCACCGCCCCTCCGCCCACCTCTTGGACCAAACCGACCACGCCGCAGCAGCAAGCTGCAACGGTGTGCAACCTTTGCGTGCGCGCGTGCGCGACGAGTTGAGTGGGAGCCGGGTTGACGAGCGGAGGGGGTGCCGAGTCGGCGCGGCACCGCTTTTCCGACGCCCTGACACAGCGGAAGGTCTCCTCCCCACCCTGCGGGAGGGACCTTCCGCTGTCGCGTTCCTAGCCGGCGGGCACCGGCCGGGCCCGGTCCACCACCGCCCTCAGGTCCAGTCCGTGCGGCAGCGTGCCCAGCTCCGCACCCCACTCGCCGCCCAGCCGTGAGGCGCAGAAGGCGTCCGCGACGGCCGCGGGCGCGTGCCGTACGAGCAGCGTCCCCTGCAGCACCAGCGCCAGCCGCTCCGCGAGCCGGCGCGCCCGGGTCTCGACCCCCGCCAGGTCCGCCAGTTCGGTCAGCAGGTCCTTCACCGCCCGGTCCAGCCGGTGGTCCGCGCCGCGCGCCCGGCCGATCTCGGTGAGCACGGCGTCCACCGCCCGCGGCTCCCGCTGCAGCGCGCGCAGCAGGTCGAGGGCCTGGACGTTGCCGGAGCCCTCCCAGATCGAGTTCAGCGGCGCCTCGCGCAGCAGCCGGGGCATCCCCGACTCCTCCACGTACCCGTTGCCGCCCAGGCACTCCAGCGCCTCCGCCGCCACCGGCGTGCACCGCTTGGTCACCCAGTACTTCGCCGCCGGCACCGCCAGCCGCAGGAACGCCAGCTCCTCGTCCGTGCCCGTGTCGTACGCCGCCGCCAGCCGCAGCGCCAGCGCCGTCGCGGCCTCCGACTCCAGCGCCAGGTCCGCCAGCACGTTGCGCATCAGCGGCTTGTCGGCGAGGACCCCGCCGAACGCCGCGCGGTACGTGCAGTGGTGCACCGCCTGCGCCACCGCCTGGCGCATCACGGCCGCCGCGGCGGTCGCGCAGTCGACCCGGGTGGCGGCGACCATCTCGATGATCGCGGGGATCCCGCGGCCCTCCTCGCCGACCCGCCAGGCGAGCGTCGTGCCGTCGAACTCGACCTCCGCGGAGGCGTTCGAGCGGTTGCCGAGCTTGTCCTTGAGCCGCTGGAGCAGGAAGGTGTTGCGGCTGCCGTCGGGCAGCACGCGCGGCAGCAGGAAGCAGGTCGGCCCGCCGGGCCCGGCGCCGTCCGGCACCTGCGCGAGCACCAGGAAGGCGTCCGACATCGGCGCCGAGCAGAACCACTTGTGGCCCGTCAGGGCGTACGCGCCGTCCCCGGCCGGCTCCGCCCTGGTGGTGTTGGCCCGTACGTCCGAGCCGCCCTGCTTCTCCGTCATCCCCATGCCGGCGAGCGCACCCGCCTTCCCGGCGGCGGGCACCAGGCCCGGTTCGTACACCCGCGAGGTCAGCAGCGGCTCCCACACCGCCGCCAGCTCCGGCTGCGCGCGCAGCGCCGGCACGGCGGCGTGCGTCATCGACAGCGGGCAGCCGTGCCCCGCCTCGGCCTGCGTCCACACCAGGAACCCGGCCGCCCGCCGCACGTGCCCGTCGGGCCGCCCCCAGGCGTCCGTGAGCCCGGCCGCCACACCGCGTGCGAGCAGCCGGTGCCAGGAGGGGTGGAAGGCGACCTCGTCGATGCGGTGGCCGTAGCGGTCGTGGGTGTGCAGCACGGGCGGCGAGGCATTCGCCTCCGCGCCCCACCGCTGCGCCTCGGCGGAGCCCGCCGCCCGGCCGAGCCCGGTCAGCTCCGCGTCCGCCTCGGCGTGCCGCTCGGGCGCGACGTACCGCTCGACCGCCTCGGTGAGGGCCGCGTCGGCGGCGTAGACGTCGTAGCCGACCAGGGGTGGTGCCTGATTCGTCACCGTATGAGTACCTGCTGCCATGACAGCTACGGTAGGCAGGTGGGCGCAGAACGGGAAACGGGTGCGGAACAGGGCGGACGCGGCGAACCCCGCGGCCGGCTGAGCCGGGCCCGCGCCCTGTACCAGAACCTGCCCAAGCGCCGGGTGGCCTGGCTGCTGCTGAAGGACACCGTCCATTCCTGCATGCAGCACCGCGTCATAGGGCTCGCCGCCGAGGCCGCGTTCTTCAGCCTGCTCTCGCTGCCGCCGCTGCTCCTCGGCCTCCTCGGCCTGCTGGGCTACTTCGACCAGTGGCTCATCGACGTCGAGACCATCCGGCACAACATCATCGACGCCTCCGACACGGTCCTGACCGCCAAGGGCGTCGACCAGATCGTCCGCCCGCTGCTCGACGACGTCACCCGCGGCGGGCGCCCCGACCTGATCTCCTTCGGCTTCGCGCTGGCGCTCTGGTCGGGCTCGCGCGCCGTGAACGTCTTCATCGACACCATCACGATCATGTACGGGCTCGAAGGCCACCGCGGCATCGTCAGGACGCGGCTGCTGGCGTTCGGGCTGTACCTCGTGGCGCTGGTCATCGGCGTGGTCGCGCTGCCGCTGATGGTGGCGGGTCCTGACGCGGTGGTGAAGCTGCTGCCGTGGAGCGAGACGGCCGTACGGGTGCTGTACTGGCCGGTCGTCGTGGTGCTGTCCGTCGCCTTCCTCACGACGCTCTACCACGCGGCCGTCCCCGTGCGTTCGCCCTGGCGGGAGGACCTGCCCGGGGCGCTGGTGGCGCTCGGCATGTGGCTGCTGGGCAGCGTGCTGCTGCGGCTCTACCTGCTGAACGCGGTGGAGGGCCCGACGATCTACGGGTCGCTGGCCGCGCCCG
Organism: Streptomyces sp. NPDC004134; assembly: GCF_042874195.1. NCBI lineage: Bacteria > Bacillati > Actinomycetota > Actinomycetes > Kitasatosporales > Streptomycetaceae > Streptomyces > Streptomyces sp. NPDC004134. Next base: position 45,942 of record NZ_JBIAMS010000011.1, read on the forward strand.
TCGCGGTGCTGCTCTGGTTCGGTGTGTCGGCGTTCGCCGTGCTGGTCGGCGCGGCGGTCAACGCCGCCTTCGACCGCGTCTGGCCGTCCGTCGCCACCGCCACCGGCCGCGCCGAGACCGCCCGCGCCCGGGAGGAGGCGGCTGCCCGGCTGGTCGCGGCGGCCTCGGCGGAGCGGCAGGCGCGCCTGCGCGGGCTCGACGGGGACGCCTCCGCGGAGGAGCGGGCGCGGGAGCCCGAGCCGGAGTGGGCGGAGGAAGAGGAGGAGGCGGCGGAGGAGGACCGCAGGTCCCGGGCGAAGGACCGGCCGCTGGAGCCGCCTGAGCCGCCCGCATCTTCGGAGCAGCCGCCGAAGCCGCCGGAGCGGCGGCGGTGGGGCGGCCCGGGGGCGGCGTCCGCGGCGCACGGGGAGAGCGAGCGGCACGAGGTGAAGTGAGCGCGCGTCACTTCCCCTTCGCGCGCAGGAAGCGGCGCAGCTTCGCCAGCGGCCAGGTGTTGATCACGTCCGCGGGCGTCAGCCAGCCGCGCTGCGCCATGCCCACCCCGTAGCGCATGTTCGCCAGATCCGGCACCGAGTGCGCGTCGCTGTCCACGGCGAACTTCACCCCGTGGCCGCGCGCCCGCAGGATCAGCTCGTCCGGCAGGTCGAGCCGGTTGGGGTGGGCGTTGACCTCCAGCGCCGTGCCCGTACGGGCGCAGGCCGCGAACACCGCGTCCCAGTCCGCCTCGACCGCCGGCCGCTTGCCCGCCTTGCGGGTGGTGGGGTGGCCGATGACGTGCACGTGCGGGTTCTCCACCGCGGCGAGGAAGCGGCGGGTCATCTCGTCCTTCGGCTGGGTGAAGTGCGAGTGCACCGAGGCCACGCAGATGTCGAACGTCTCCAGGAACTCGCCCGGCCAGTCGACCGAGCCGTCCGGCGCGATGTTCAGCTCCGTGCCGTGCAGCAGCCGCAGCCCGCCCGAGCGCCGCCGGTGGCGTGCGTCCAGCTCCGCCACCGTCTCGCGCTGGGCGAGCATCTTCTCCTTGGTCATGCGCTGCATGCGCAGCTCGGGGGCGTGGTCGGTGATCGCGTAGTACGCGTAGCCGCGCTCCCGGGCCGCCTCGACCATCGCCTCCAGCGTGTCGATGCCGTCGGTGAGGTCGGTGTGGGTGTGCAGGTCGCCGCGCAGGTCGTCCTCCGTCACCAGCTCCGGCAGCTCGCCGGCGGCCGCGGCCTCGATCTCGCCGCGGTCCTCGCGCAGCGGCGGCGGGATCCAGGGCAGGCCGAGGCGGGCGTAGACGTCCTCCTCGGTGGTGACCCGGATGCGGCGTTCGCTGCGGGCGTGGAAGAGCCCGTACTCCGACAGCTTCAGCTTCTTGCGCACGGCGATCTCGCGGAGCCGGATGTTGTGCTGCTTGGAGCCGGTGAAGTACTGGAGCGCCGCGCCCCACGCGCCCGGCGGCACCACCCGCAGGTCGACCTGGACGCCGCCGGTGGTGCGGATGCTCGTCTTCGTCTCGCCGGAGCCGATGACCTCGCCGACGTGCGCCAGTCCGGTGAACGCCGCCATCAGCGGCGCGGAGTCGGCCGCGGCGGCGAGCACGTCGAGGTCGCCCACGGTCCCGCGGCGGCGGCGCAGCGAGCCCGCGTACGCGCAGCGCTCGCAGCCGGTCACCGCGGACAGCCGCGCGACGATGTCGTCGGCGAGCGCGAGCGCCGTGTCGACGGGGATCCGGCCGGTGGCCGAGCGCAGCAGGTCGATGCCGTGGAGCAGCTTCTCCTCGCTCTTCGGCCCGAAGCCCTTGAGGCCGCGCAGCCGGTGCTCGCCGATGGCCGCCGCCAGCTCGTCGACGGAGGACACGCCCAGCTCCTCGTACAGGACCAGCGCGCGCTTCGGGCCGAGCGCGGGGATCGCGATCAGCTCGCGGACCCCGGCCGGGATCCGTCCGCGGGCCTCGTCGATCGCCGCGATGTGGCCCGTACGCAGGTACTCGCCGACCTTGCCCGCGATGGAGGCGCCCACTCCGGGGATCTCCTTGAGCTCCTTGGCGTTCAGCCCGGCCACGTCGGCGGAGTGGTTGGCGACCGCGCGGGCGGCGCGCTCGTAGGCGCGCGCCTTGAAGGCGTCGCCGCCGGTGATGGACAGCAGGTCGGCGTACTCCTGAAGGAGCGCGGCGACCTCCTCGTTGGACGCCACGTCGGTCACCTCGGTCCACGTCGCGGAGGCTGCGGGGGTACGGGAGCGGCGCCGCGCCCGGCGACGCTCCCCTGCGCACCAGCATGCCGCCGATCGCCGCGCCCCGCCGGACGAGCGCGGCGGGCGGCCCGCGGGGGCGGGGAAAACCCGTGGCGTGACACGTGCGCGGCTGCATACGCTTTCAGCGCACCACGTGACCGGTATCGACCAGGGAGGTGAGGGCCATGACCGAAGCCGTCAGGGGCGTAGTCCCCGCAGGACAGCCGCACGCCCGCTCCTTTCTGAAGGGTCGCTCCGTTGACACACCTTCCCGCACCTCACCGCCTGATCGCCTACGGCTGGGATGAGGCCGCCGCCGACGCCTTCGCGCCGTACGAGTCCGAAGGGCTGATCCCGGCCCGCATCGCGCGGGTGGACCGCGGCTCGTGCATCGCCCTCACCGAGGCGGGGCCCGTCCGCGCCACCACCGCCCGCCTCGCCGCCGCCGACCGCGCCGCCGGCCGGACAGCCGACCTCGCCCGGCTGCCCTGCACCGGCGACTGGGCGGCGCTCGAACCGGGCGAGCGGTTCGCCGTACGGGCCCTGCTGCCGCGCCGCACGGCCTTCCTGCGCTCGGCGTCGTCCAAGCGCTCCGAGGGCCAGGTCATCGCCGCCAACGTCGACCACGCCGTCATCGCCGTCTCGCTCGCGGAGGCGAGCGCCGCCGACATCGAACCGGCCCGCCTGGAACGGCTGCTCTCCCTCGCCTGGTCCAGCGGCGCGCAACCGCTGGTCGCGCTCACCAAGGCCGACCTGGTCGAGGACCCCGTGGTCCTCGGGCACCTCGTCGACGACGTCGAGGAACTCGCGCCCGGCACCGCGGTCCTCGCGGTCAGCGCCGCCACCGGCGCGGGCGTCCCGCAGGTGGCCGCCGCGCTGTCCACCGGCACCTCCGTGCTGCTCGGCGCCTCCGGCGCCGGGAAGTCCACGCTGGCCAACGCCCTGCTGGGGGAGGGCACGCAGCGCGTCCACGAGGTACGCGACGCGGACGGCAAGGGCAGGCACACCACGGTCTCCCGCGACCTGCTGCCGCTGCCCGGCGGCGGCGTCCTCATCGACACCCCCGGGCTGCGCGGCGTCGGCCTGTGGGAGGCCGACGACGGGCTCGGGCAGGTCTTCGCCGAGATCGGGGAACTGGCCGCCCGCTGCCGCTTCCACGACTGCACGCACACGGCGGAACCGGGCTGCGCGGTACTCGCGGCGCTGGAGGACGGCGAACTGCACCCGCGCCGCCTGGACAGCTACCGCAAGCTCCAGCGCGAGAACGCACGCATCGCCGCCCGCACGGACCTGCGGGTGCAGGCGGACCGGCGGCGGGACTGGAAGCGCCGCGACGCGGCGGAGCGCGAGGCGCGGGCGCGCAAGGGGCGAGGCTAGTGCTGTGACCGCATAGGTTCGCCGGGGTGGTCGTCGTGACGGATGGATGTGTGGTGACTACGCCGTGAGGCGGTCTGCTTCGGCCAGCAGCAGATCGCCAAAGGGCTGAAAGTCAATGCTGCAGGCGTAGACGCCGCTGAAGACTCGGTGGATAGTTCCCCATTCCCAGATGGCGGTGGCATCCACGCCCGTGCGAGAAGCCAGTTGCTCAGTCCGTGCCCAGAGGTCGTCGCCGAGGTCCGGGTTGCAACGCACGATGGTGCCGAGATCGCACGCCGGTTCGGCCCGCAGCCCGGCTGGATCGATGAGCTTGTAGCTGCCGTCGCTCGCCTGCAGGGCGTTCATCTCGTGGATATCACCGTGGACCAGAACCGCGGACCGATCGTCGTGGGCAAGGCGACGACGATTCATGCAATTCAGCGCGTCCGCCACAGTGGCTGGCGAACACGGTCGCCCCGCCTGCTCCCATAGTTTCGGCAGCCGATCGGCGTACTGCTCAGCCAACTTCGCGCCGGTTGGAAGGTCAATGTCGGGACCGATCGGACGCCACAGGCGAACCGCCACTTCGCACAGCAAGTTGTGGCGGCTTGCAGGGTCGGCGACGATGTCGTACATCGGAGCCCCAAGGCGCTCCAGCAGAAGGGCTTGTCGACCCACGTCTTCGCCCAACAGCTTGGCGCATCCCCCTCCGTTCGCCAGGCGCAACACCATGGCCTCCTGTCCGACGTCCCGACCTGGCACACCGATCTTGAGGACCGCCGGAGTCCCGTCAACAAGCGTCACCTCGACGACCAGGGCGGCGTGACCGCCCGCGAAGCTGGACCCGATCATCAGAGACCACTCCTGGGCCAGCGAGTCGAGCACGCCTGGCAACTCGTCCAGCCAGGATTCGTTCCCGTCGGCTACGACCGTCTTGCGGACCTGGTCAGGAATGTCGAGGCTCATACCGCCAACCTAGGGCCGTGACCGCCGCATTGGTTCGCCTGATTGGTTCAGGCTGCTGCTTGAGGGGGCGCCCGCCCCAGCGAATGCCTTTCTCGCTGCGGATGCGGGCGCGTGCCTTGCGTTCGGCGGCCAGGACGTCGCGGTGGCGGGCGTTGGCGTTGCGCCAGCGCAGGTAGGCGTGCAGGGCCCGGGTCTGCACCGTGTGGTTGGGATGGTGGGAGTTGGCGATGGTGAACTGCCGCAACGGCCCGAAGTGCGCCTCGATCGGGTTCGCCCAGGAGGCGTAGGTCGGGGTGAAGCACAGCTCGACGCGGTTCTTCTTCGCCCAGCGGCGGATCGTCTCGCCCTTGTGGGCGGACAGGTTGTCCAGGATGACGTAGATGGGGGCGCCGTCCGGTCGGGCGGCTCGGACCGATCTGAGCGCGGCCAGCGTGTTCGCGGCGCCCTTCTTCCGGCGGTTGACGCCCCAGAGCGTGTCGTCACCGACCGAATAGCAGCCGTGGAAGTACCTGACGCCATGCGTGCGGTGGTAGGTCGCCGGGTGCCGCTCGGGGTGACTGGCCGGGGCCCAGCCCGCACCGCCGGTGGGGCGGATGCCGAGCGGGCCGAACTCGTCGAACGCGAAGACCCGGTCCGGGAAGCAGTCCAGGACCTCCTCGATCCGGTCCAGCTTCGCCTCCCGCTCCGGGTCCGGGGACTCCTTCCAGGTCTTGGTGCGCTGGAAGGTGACGCCGCGGCGGGCGAGCAGACGGCGTAACGCCTCGCGGCCGATGCGGATGACCCGCCCATGGACTTTCCGCAGGTGGGCCAGCAGTTTGCGGATGGACCAGCGAGTGAAGGGCTGGCCGAGCTTGGTCGGGCGGGTGGTGGCCGTCTGGACAACGAAGTCCTCGTCGTCAGGACTGAGCAGGCGGGGACGGCCTCCCGCCCACCGAGGGTCCAGACAGGCCAGGCCGATCTCGTTGAACCGGTGGATCACATCCCGGACGGTGTCCTCGTCGGCCTGCACCAGCCGGGCGATCACCGGGACCCGGTTCCCGCCGGCCGACGCCAACAGGATCATCGCGCGTCGGAAGCGGACCGAACTGGTGCTGCCCCGACGCACGATCTGCTGCAGCTTCTGCCCCTCCTGGTCGGTCAACCTGCGCACGCGGACAGGCTCAGCCACCACACCCCCAGCACTCGGATCGGACGATCACACAAACATCCAACCGCCCCGACCACCAACCCGGCGAACCAATGTGGTCAGAGCACTAGAGACAGGGCGCGGGGCGCGGCCGGGGTGTCGACCCGGCCCGGCGGGCGGGCGCGTGCCGCCGTACGTCAGCGGCGTGAGCCGCCGCGGCGGCTCACCCGGGGGCGGCGTCCAGCGCCGGGGCCAGCGTGGCGAAGGCCCGGTCCGTCAGCTCCGCGGGGTCCTCCGCGCCGTCGCTGCCGCTCCACCGCCGCAGCACGGTATCGAAGGCGCCGAGCGCCATCCCGGCGGCCAGTTGGGGGTACAGGCCGGTGCCGGCGCCGAGCCCCAGGCGCCGTGCCAGCTCCGCCGCCAGGTCGTCGCGCCACCGGTCCTGGTGCTCCAGGAAACGCGCCCGCAGCGCGGGCGTGCCGAGGATCAGCCCGACCACCCGCAGCGTTCTGTCCGACTGGTCGGCGCAGGTGGCCAGGGCGGCCCAGACGGTCTCCCGCAGCGCCGCAGAAGGCCGCTCGGCACCCGGGCGGGCCGACAGCGCCGCGCGCATCCCGGTGCCCAGCTCCGCGAGGAACTGGACGACCACGTCCTCCTTGGAGGCGAAGTACCGGAAGAACGTGCGCTTGGAGACGCCGGCGGTGGCCGCGATCTCGTCGACGGTGACCGCGTCGAATCCCTTCGACGCCAGCAACTGAAGTGCCGCCTCGCTCAGCTCCCCGGCGACGAGCTCGCGCTTGCGCTGGGCCATGGAGACGTCGGGTCGGGAACTCACCCGGCAACCCTACCGCGATGCCGTGCATGGCACTCAGTAACGCATTGACACCAAGTGTCATCCAGGTCAGTATGTGCCACATGACGGAGAAGCAGCGCTGGACCGAGGCGCGGATACCGGACCAGACCGAGCGGGTGTGCGTCGTCACCGGCGCCGGCAGCGGCCTCGGCCTGGCGGCCACCCGGGCGCTCGCCCGCAGGGGCGGACACGTGATCCTCGCCGTACGCGACGACGCCAAGGGCCGCCGCGCCGCGGCCGGGATCACCGCGGAGCAGCCCGGCGCCCGCCTGGAGGTGCGCCGCCTCGACCTGGCCGACCTCGACTCCGTCCGGGCCTTCGCCGCCGGGCTGCGCGCCGCCCGTCCCCGGCTCGACGTACTCGTCAACAACGCCGGCCTGATGGCGCCGCCGCGCACCCTGAGCGCCCAGGGCCACGAGCTGCAGTTCGCCTGCAACCACCTCGGCCACTTCGCCCTCACCGGCCTCCTGCTCGACCTGCTGACCGGCGCCGACCCCCGCGTGGTAACGGTGAGTTCGACCAACCACCGGCAGGGGCGGCTGCACTTCGACGATCTGGCTGGAGAGCGCACGTATGCGCCGATGCGGTTCTACAACCAGTCGAAGTTCGCCAACGCCGTCTTCGGCCGCGAACTCCACCGGCGCCTCACCGCCGCCGGCAGCCCCGTGCGCAGCGTGCTCGCACACCCCGGCTTCACGGCCACCAACCTCCAGACCAGCGCGCCCGTCGGCCTGGTGAAGCTGCTCTTCGGCCGCGTCCTCGCCCCGCTGGCCCAGTCCCCGGCGCGGGGTGTGCTGCCCCTGCTGTACGCGGCCACCGCCCCCGAGGCGCGCGGCGGCGAGTTCATCGGCCCCGACGGCTTCGCCGAACTCCGCGGCGGCCCGGCGCGGGTGCGGCTCTCCGCGGCGGCGGCCGACCCCGAGACCGGGCGGCGGCTGTGGGAGCTGTCGGAGGACCTCACCGGCGTGCGGTTCCCGTCCCCGGCCGCGCGCTGACGGGCCGTCAGCGGGGTGATCCGCCGGGACGGCTCAGGACGGCTGCTCGGCGCACCAGCCGCGTTCGTGCGCGTACCAGCCCAACTGCAGCCGCGTGTGCACCCCGGCGATCTCCATCAGCCGCTTCACGCGCCGCTGTACGGTCCGCAGCCCCAGGTCGAGCTGCTTGGCGGCGCTCGCGTCCGTGAGTCCCGCCAGCAGCAGGCCGAGGATCTGGAGGTCCACCGCGTCGGGCCCGTCCGCCGCCTGCTCCACCACCGCCGCGCCGCCGGTGGTCAGCCGAAGGGGCAGCGCCTGCCGCCACAGGCTCTCGAAGAGGCCCGTCAGCGACTCCAGCAGCCCGCTCGCGTGCACCACCAGCGCGGCGGGCTCGCCGGCCCCGGCGAACATCGGCACCATGGCCGTCGCGCCGTCCGCGATCACCAGCTTCGTCGGCACCACGTCCGCGACCCGCAACTCCTCGTTCCTGCGCAGCGCCTCCGCCGCCTCGGCCACCGTGCCGGGGGCCAGCAGCCGGGAGCGCTCCAGCACCACGCGGAACCGCACGCCGCGGCCCGCGGCCTTCTCCTCCGCGGTGTTGTCCTGGCTGCGCACGGCCAGCGGCTCCCGCGTAACGAGCGCGCACACCTCCTGCTCGGCGCCTAGTTGCAGTTGGAGGAACCGGTGCGCCACCGCGCCCGCGCCGGTCACCACCTCGACCAGGTCGTGTACGTCGGCCGGCTCACCGGCCTCCGCGCGGTACTCCTCGGCGAGCAGGGCGGCGGCCAGTTCGGCGCGCTCCAGCTCGTGCCGCTGCTGGATCAGCAGCGCCCCCAGCGCGACCGACGGCGGCGCCGCCACCCAGCGCCCGGGCCGCGCCGACGACTGCGCCGCCAGCCCGTGCTGCTCCAGCCGCCGCAGCGTGCGCACCGCCTCCGGCTCGGGCAGCGTCAACCGCCGCGCCAGCTCGGGGACGTCGGCGGCGCCGAGTGCGACCAGCGCGCGGTAGGCCGACTCCTGTACGTCGTCGAGTCCGATGGCTCCGAGCACCTGCACATCCTGACCGTACCGGTGGGTCGGGTGGAAGGCCCATGCCGTGATCTTGCGGGTCCGGCCCTTGCGGCGCGCGGCGGCGGGGAACAATAGGAGCATGGATCGCCAGGGGGAGACGGCGGGGGAACGCCGCACCGAGGACGAGTGGTGGCACGACCTGTACGAGGAGGGGGTACCGGACACGGGCCCGCAGCGCGCGGGGGACACCCTCGACGACCGCTTCGCGTCGGCGACGCGGGCGGTGGACGAGGAGGTGGACGAGCCTCCGCACGGAGCGGCTCCGCCGGGGGCGGCGGGGTCGTCGCGTCCGGTGGCGCGTCCGGCACGCCCGTCGGCTGCGGAGCCGTACGACCAGATGCAGGACCCCGACTACCCGCCGCCGCCTGCCTCTTCGACCCCGCCGCCGTCGGTGGCGGGGGTCCCGGGCTTCACGGAGCGCGAGGAGCCGGCGGGCCGCGGCTGGACGGACGACGTGTTCGCGGGCCTGCGGGAGGACGACGGGCCGGCCCCGGGAACCTCGGAGCGAGCCCCGGAGCGGAAACCGGAACCGGTACCCGAACCGGAGCCGGAGCCGGAACCGGAACCGGAACCGGTCGAGCCTCCCGGGCCGGCGGCGGAAGAGGCCGCCCCGTGGTGGGACTCGGTGGACCGCGCCGCGGGCGAACGCGCCCCGGCGGATGAGGCATTGCCGGACGAGGAGGTGCCCGGGGCGGACCCGCGCGACACGCCCGCCCCGGCTGACGCTGGGTTGCCGGACTCGGTGGACGACGTAGAGCCTCCCCTCGCGGAAGCTGCGCCCTCCGCGGCCCCGGAGCCCGCCTCGGTGGCGGAGGCCGGGTTCGGTGAGGCCGCGGCGTCCGCGCCGGGGCAACGGGCCCCGGAAGTACCGGAGTCACCCGCACCGGCTCCGGTGCCGCCCGCCGCCTGGGTGGCGGAGGCCGGGTTCGGTGAGGTCGTGGCGCCCGCGCCGGGCCAACGGGCCCCGCAGGCACCGGAGTCGCCCGCGCCGCCGCCCCCTGCGCCGCAGGCGCCCGCCGTCGCAGAGCAACCGGGGCCGCCTGCCCCCGCGCAGGCCGCGCCGCCCGCCTCCCGGCCGCCCGCTCCAGCGCAACCCACCGCGCCCGAGCCCCTGCCCTCCGTCTCGGTGCCCGCCCCGGCGCAACGCGCCGCCGCGCCGCCGCCCGACGCCGAGGAAGCCCCGACCTCCACCATGCGGCTGCGGCAGGTGTCCGTCACCGACACCCTCACCGACGCCGACTGGGCCCGCCGCGGCGGCGAGTTCGTCGGTGGGGGGCCGCCGACCTACGAGGCCGAGCCGACCGCGTTGCCCGAGGTGGCGCCCGGGGCGCTGGGGGATCTGGTGCCCGACACCGTGCTCGACGGGGCGCGGTACGGGTCGTTCACGCTACGCGCCGTCTCCACCCGGGGCGACAGCCCCCGCTACCGCGGCGAGCAGCGCCGTGACGCGCTCCTCACCGCCCGGTTCGGCGGCGGCGACGACGCGCTCGTGTTCGTCGCCGTCGCGACCGGGGCGCGCGGCGTGCCCCGTACCGACCGGGCCGCCGACTCGCTCGTGCGGTGGATGGGCGAGGCCGTCGGCAGAAGCAGGGCGCGGCTGTCCGAGGACATGAGGACCGGGCGCCGCGCCGCCCTGAAGGGCGGGCTGCACCGGCTGACCGGGCGGACCTACGGTCTGATGCGCGCGCAGGCAGGGGAGTTCGGGGTGGATCCCGCCGGATACACCGCCGGGCTGCGCTGCCTCCTGCTGTCGGCCGACCCCGGCTGCCGCACCCGGGTGTTCTTCGGCACCGGACCCGGCGGGCTCTTCCGGCTGCGCGGCGACGAGTGGCAGGACCTGGAGCCCGCCCCGCCGGAGGCGGAGACCCCGCCGGCCGAGACCCCGGCTCCTCGGCCCCCGGCCGATCCCCGGCTCACCGTCGACCTCGGCGTCCAGCCGCAGCGCCCCGCCCCCGCGGGCCCGCCGCCGCCCGGGTTCGGCGCGCTCGTGGACACCCCGGAGCCCGGCGAGCCCGCCCCGTTCGCCTTCCGCGCCTCGGAGGGCAGGCCCGGCGACGTACTGCTGCTGTGCAGCCCCGGGTTCGCCGAGCCGCTGCGCGGCGCGCCCGGGCTGGCGGCCGAGTTGGGGGAGCGGTGGCGCGGCGAGGAGGCGCCGCCCGGGCTCGCGGCGTTCCTCGGGGACGTCCAACTGCGCGCCAAGGGCTTCGCCGACGACCGCACCGCCGCCGTCCTCTGGGAGAGCTGAGCACGGGGGCCCGGCGCGGGCGCCGGGCCCCCTCGGCTCACCGTACGGGCCGCATCCTCAGCGTCAGGATCTGGAAGGGCCGCAGCCGCAGCGACACCCCGCCGCCCTCCTCCCGCGCCGCGTCGGACGAGTCGAGCGGGCGCTCCAGCAGATCCGTCACCTGTACGTCCCCGACCGCGAACGACGTCGTCAGCGTCCCCGACGCCCGCCCCCCGCGCGACTCGTACACCCGGACCACCACGTCCCCGCTCCGGTCCTCCGCCGGCTTCACCGACTCCACCGTGATCGCCGGGTCGGTCACCGACACCAGGGGCGCCCTGGCCGCCTTACGCGCCGTGCGCAGCGGCAGGTTCAGCGCCAGGCCCTGTTCCACCGCCGCGCCGACGTCCGCGCCCGGCAGCAGCGCGTACCGGTAGCGGTGGACGCCCAGGTCGGTCTCCGGGTCCGGGAACTTCGGTGCGCGCAGGATCGTCAGCCGCACCGTCGTGCCCAGGCCCGCCTCGTGCGCCTCGCGCGTCACGTCGTGGCCGTACGTGGCGTCGTTGAGCACCGCCACGCCGTACCCAGGCTCGCCGACGTGCAGCCAGCGGTGCGCGCAGATCTCGAACTTCGCCGCGTCCCAGCTCGTGTTGGCGTGCGTCGGCCGGTGCACGTGCCCGAACTGGATCTCGGACGTGGACCGGTCGGCGTGCACGTCCAGCGGGAACGCGGCCTTGAGGACCTTCTCCTCCTCCCGCCAGTCGACCTCGGTGGTGAAGTCCACCCGCCCGCTGTCCGCGGCCAGGCTGATGTCCTGCACGATCCGCGACCTGCCGGTGGTACGCACCACCCGCACCGCGGCGCGCAGCGGCCCCGACTCGGTGACCTCCACCGACTCGGCGTCCACGAGATCGGTGCGGGTGCGCCGGTAGAACTTGTCGATGTCCCAGGCGTCCCACTGGTTGGGGTGGTCCGGGTGGAGCTGGAGCAGGTTGGCGCGGGCGCCCGGCGCCAGCACCTCGCGGCCGGCGGTCAGGTCGCGTACGGAGGTCAGCAGCCCGTCGCCGTCGACGACGACCCGCAGCAGCCCGTTGTCGAGCACGACCTGCGCGCCGTCCTGCACCGCCGACACCTCGGCCCCGGCCGCCGCGCCCGCCGTACCCGCGCCCAGGGCCGGCGCGTTCACCAGCGCCAGCGACCGGCCGTCGCCCAGCGGCTGCGCCACCGCCTCCGGCGGCAGCGCCGTGGCCTCGCCCGCGGCCAGCTCCACGACCTCCCCCCGGTCGTACGGGGACGCGTTCAGCACCGCGAACCCGTCCCCGTCCGCGGCGCCCAGCGCGGCCACCGCCGCGGCGATGATCCCCGCCAGCTCCTCCGCCACCGCCGCGTACGTCTGCGCCGCCTCCCGGTGCACCCACGCGATCGACGAGCCCGGCAGGATGTCGTGGAACTGGTGCAGCAGCACCGTCTTCCAGATCCGGTCCAGCTCCTCGTACGGGTACGCGTACGCCGGATCCGCCAGCGCCGCCGCCGTCGCCCACAGCTCCGCCTCGCGCAGCAGGTGCTCGCTGCGCCGGTTGCCGCTCTTGGTGTCGGCCTGGCTGGTGTACGTGCCGCGGTGGAACTCCAGGTACAGCTCGCCGGACCAGACCGGCGCCGCCGCCCCGTATTCCTCCTCGGCCGCCGCGAAGAACACCGCCGGGTTGGCCACCTCCACCCGCGGCGAGCCCTCGAGCGACCGCAGCCGGCGCGCCTTCTCCAGCATCTCGCGCGTCGGCCCGCCGCCCCCGTCGCCGTACCCGAAGGGCACCAGCGACATGCTCGCCCGCCCCTTGTCGGCGAAGTTGCGCTCGGCGAGCGACAGTTCGGCGGCGTGCATGGTGGCGTTGTACGTGTCCACCGGCGGGAAGTGGGTGAAGACCCGGGTGCCGTCGATGCCCTCCCACCAGAAGGTGTGGTGCGGCATCTTGTTGGTCTGGTTCCACGACAGCTTCTGGGTGAGGAACCACCGGATCCCCGCCAGGTGCGCGAGCTGCGGGAACGCCGCGGTGTAGCCGAAGGAGTCCGGCAGCCACACCTCCTGCGTGTCCACGCCGAACTCCTCGGCGAAGAACCGCTTGCCGTGGATCAGTTGCCGGGCCAGCGCCTCGCCGCCCGGCATGTTGGCGTCCGACTCCACCCACATCGAGCCGACCGGCACGAACTGGCCGGTCTGCACGGCGGCGCGGATGCGCTCGTAGATCTGCGGCTGGTGCTGCTTGACCCAGGCGTACTGCTGCGCCTGCGAGCAGGCGAAGACCAGCTCCGGGTAGTCCCCGGACAGCGCCAGCTCGGTGACGTTCGCGAACGTCCGCGACGCCTTGCGCACCGTCTCGCGCAGCGGCCACAGCCAGGCGGAGTCGATGTGCGCGTGCCCGGTGGCGTACGCCCGGTGGGCGCTGGCCGCCGCGGGCTGCGCCAGCGCCGGGGCCAGCACCTCGCGGGCCGCGGCGGCCGTGCCGGGCACGTCGTGCAGGTCGAGCACGTCGAGCATGCGGTCCAGGGTGTGCAGGATGTCGTGCCGGCGGCCGCGGTCCACCGGCAGCTCGTGCATCAGCTCCGACAGCACCTCGATGTCGAGGATCAGGTGCCAGACGTTCTCGTCCAGCACGGCGAGGTCGGCGGAGCGGAAGGTGTACAGCGGCGCGTCGCCCGCGGTGCGCAGCTCGCCGAGCAGGGTGGGGGTGAAGTCCTGGAGCACCGCGGGGTTCGCGGCGGCCTCCAGCAGCAGCCGTACGGGCTCGCCGCCGGCCGCGGGGGAGGCGATCGGCACATGGCGGTTGCGCGGGTGCACGCCCTTGACGGGTGCCCCGTCCGCGTCGTACACCAGCCCCTCGGCCTGGAACCCCGGCATCTCGGTGCCGAACCCCGGGTCGATCACCGCCTCGACGCGCCGCCCCGCCCAGCCCGCGGGTACCGTGCCGGTCAGCCGGAACCAACTGGTCGACCACGGCGGCCCCCAGGCGGTGCCGACGGTGAAGGGCGCGTACTCCTCCGGGGGGATCTTCAGTGCCTCGTCCGCCGGCACCGGCTCACCCGGCCGGTGCCACACCGACAGCTCCAGGGGGACGCGTTCGGTGTACTGGGCGGGTCGGATGAACTGGCGCAGCGCGCGGTCCAGCCGGCCCTCTGCCAGCAGTCGGTCGTCGTGCATCGCGGCTCCTCACAGTCGTCGCTGTGATCTGCCTAACCTGCGCGCGGCCGACCGGGCAAGAGGACCCACCACCTCGATCGTCACGGGAGCACCGTCAGCGGTACTGGTTCTCCATCGCCGTGAGCTTCTGCTCCAGGGTGTCGAGCGGTGCCGTCAGCGTGTCGTCCTGGCCCACGGCTCCGGCGACGGACTTCGCCGGAGCCGGGCCGCCCGGCTGCCCGCCGGCCACCGCCGGCCTGCCCTCCGGCGCCGCGCGCGAGCGCAGCGGGAACCGCGCCGCCTCCGTGACCGGCTCCGGCGTCAGCGCCACCTGCGGCTCGGGGCGCGCCGCGGTCAGCTCGCCGGGGGCCAGCGCGCGCTGGTGCTTGCCGAGGGCCTTCATCCTGGCCCGCTCCAGCCGGGCCTGCTCGCGCTCCTCGGCCCGCCGGCGCGCCTCGTCCCTGCTGTCCTGGCGCACCTCGTCGACGGCCTCGTCCAGCGTGCGGACGCCTTCGAGCAGCATCAGCGACCACGCGCGGAACGTCTCCCGCGGTGCCCGCAGCCACCGTACGAACCGGATCTGCGGCAGCGGCCGCGGCACCAGCCCCTGCTCGCGCAGCGCCGCCCTGCGGGTCTGCTTCAGCGCCCGGTCGAAGAGCACCGCGGCCGAGAGCGACATGCCGGCGAAGAACTGCGGCGCGCCCGCGTGGCCCGTACCGCGCGGCGCGTGCACCCAGTTGAACCAGGCCGCCGCGCCCGCGAACGTCCACACCAGCAGCCGGGAGCCGAGCGCCGCGTCGCCGTTGCTCGCCTCGCGTACGGCGATGACGGAGCAGAACATCGCGGCGCCGTCGAGCCCGAAGGGGACCAGGTACTCCCAGCCGCCGGACAGGCCCAGGTTCTGCCGGCCGAAGCCGACCAGGCCGTGGAAGGAGAGCGCTGCGGCGACCGCGGCGCAGCAGAAGAGCAGGACGTACGCGAGTGTGCCGTACATCGCCTCCTTGCGGCGCCGGCGCTGCTCGCCGGCCTCCCAGGAGTCCGCGGGCTCGTCGGCCTTCTGCCGGCCGCGCACCACCACGGCAACGGCCGCCAGTACGCCGAGCAGCAGCACGGCGGCCGGGAGGGCCCAGCTCAGCGGTATCCCGTTGAATCCCATCGGATGTCCCTTGCCTCGCCAGATGACGGGTGACTCGGGGACCGATACTCGCGGAATTCCAGCGCGATTCCGGAGGAAACGAAATCAGCCACTCAATGGGATGGCTTCTGTGCTAAGAGCTTGCGACGAGACGGGCGACGCGCTCCGTGTCGCAGGTGCGCGGGCAGGTCACGCAGGTGTCCTCGGGCCGCAGCGTGTAGTACATGCAGCAGCTCGCCCGGTCCCGGGTGGCCAGGGACTGCCCGGCGGGCCCGGTGAGGGTGCGGAAGGCGGCGCCGCCCGCGTACGGGGCCGTGGCCGGTCCGCTGCCGGGCAGGAGCTGCCCGGTCTCGGCCATCGCCCGCTCCTCCTCGCCCAGCAGGTCCCCCAGGTACCACAGGCCCTCGACGATCTCGTCGGTCGCCATCCCCCACAGCGCCCGCGGTCCGCGGCGCATCCGCGGCCCGAACGCGGCGAGCACCGGCTCCAGATGCTCGGCCACGGCCGTCCGCACCTCGGCGCGCAGCGCCTCCTCGCCGCCGACGACGCGGGCGCCGGGCAGTCCGGCGGCCGGGTCGTCCGGCAGGCAGGCGAACGCGCCGCCGCGGACGGCCAGGCGCATGCGGCTGCCGTCGGCGTTGCGGTGGAGGGCCACGGCGTCCAGCGGGACGCGCGGCACGCGGCGGAGCAGGAACCAGGGGAGGGTGACCAGCAGGCAGGCGGACCAGGCGTACCGGTGCAGGCCGAAGCTGGCGACCACGTCGGGGCGGGCTTCCTCGTCGTACGTGCGGCGGACCTGCTCGGCGTCCCAGGCGAGGAAGCCGTCGAGGGCGGGGCCGCCCGCGGCGAGGTCGGCGGCGGCCACCCAGCCGGGGCCTGCGGGCAGCGGGTCCGCGGGGCCGAGTTCGGTGACGGCCAGGAAGGGCAGCACCTCGGTGAGCCGTGCGTACGCCGCGGTGACCGGGGTGCCGGCGGGCCGCGCGGGCGGGGCTCCGGCGTCGGCGACCGGCTGGGGCACTGCGGGTGCGGACATCGTGCGGTGACCACCCTGGGCTCGGCGGGGCGTGGCGTGTTCTCGACCCGTCGACGGGTTGAGGTAAGGCTAACCTTAACCCGCTTGATCGGGGAAGGGGCAAGGGGCACCGGGTTACCGTGGGGCGCGAGCGCCGCCCGGCGGGCGTACTTCTGTCGCGAATCGGGGGAAACAGTGGAGGACGTGCCGCTCCCGCCGGCGGTACCCGGCCGGCGCCGCGCCCCGGCCCGGGTGCGCCGGCACTCCGTACGCGGCCAGGTGCTCGACGCGCTGCGCGCCGCGGTGGCCGGGGGCGAACTGCGGCCGGGCGAGGTGTACTCCGCGCCCGCGCTGGGCGAACGGTTCGGCGTCTCGGCCACCCCGGTCCGCGAGGCCATGCAGCAACTCGCCGCGGAGGGCGCGGTGGAGATACTGCCGAACCGCGGCTTCCGGATCCTCGCGCCCAGCGCCCGCGACCTGGCCGAGCTGGCGGAGGTGCGCGCGCTGCTCCTCGTACCGCTGCTGCACCGGCTGGCGGCCGGGCTGCCGGCCGAGCGCCGGCTGACGCTGAGCCGGCTGACCGGCGACGACGCGGAGTTCCACGAGGCGCTGGTGGCGCTCTCCGGCAACCGGCAGTTGGCGCGCGTCGCGGGCGAACTGCGGGCCAGGGCGCGGCCCCCGGCGGCCGCGCCGGCCCGCCGGCAGGCGCTGGTCGACGCGCTGGCGGCGGGGGACGCGGCGGCGGCCGAGACGGTGCTGCGGGAGCTGCTGGGCGCCCCGGAGCGGCCCTGACCGGGACGTACGGCCGCGGGCAGCGCGCGCCGTACGCCCCGGACCGCTACACCTGCAGCCAGGCCAGCGAGGTCACCCGGTGGTCGTTCCCGCCGCCCTCGTGGCCGTTCCACCGGTAGACCTCGATGCCCTTCGGCCCGCCCCAGTGGTTGTACGACGCGAAGACCGTCGACGGCGGGCACACCTCGTCCATCAGCGCCACCGAGTACAGCGCCGGGACGGTGGCGCGGGCCGCGAAGTTGAGCCCGTCGAAGTACGAGAGCGTCCGGAACACCCGCTCGTCCGCGTCCCGTTGCGTCGCCAGGAAGAGGACCAGCTCCTGGTACGGGTCCTTGTCGGTGATCGTCACCGCCCGGCGGAAGTGGTTGAGGAACGGCACGTCGATCATCGCCGCCCGCACCCCCGGGTGCAGCCCCGCGACCGCGGTGGCGATCGCGCCGCCCTGGCTGCCGCCGCTGACGGCGATCCGGTCGCCGTCCACCGCCGGGTGCGCGGCGGCGGCGTCCACGGCCCGTACGGCGTCGGTGAAGACGCGGCGGTAGTAGTACTCCTCGGGGTCGAGCACGCCGCGGGTCATGAAGCCGGGGGTCTGCGCGTTGCCCGTGCCGTACGGGTCGGGGGTGGAGCCGGCGTTGTTGCGGTGGGCGGCGCCCTGGCCGCGGGTGTCGACGACGAAGACGGCGCGGCCGGCGGCAGGCCAGAACAGGTGGTCGTGCGGGAGCCCGCGGCCGCCGCCGTAGCCGATGTAGTGCATGACGCACGGCACGGGCCCGTCGGCGTCGCGCGGCAGGACGAGCCAGGCGGAGATCCGGTGGCCGCCCCAGCCGGCGAAGGACACGTCGTGCACGTCGACCGCGGTCAGCCCCGTCGGGTACGGGCGGAACTCCGGGGCCAGGCCGCCGGCCGCGTCCTCCGCCTCGGCGAGGGTGCGGGTCCAGAAGTCGTCGAAGTCGGCGGGCTCCTCGCGTTCGGGGCGGTAGTCGCGCAGCTCGGCGAGGGGCATGTCGAACAGGGCCATGCGGATGCTCCAGTCGGTCGTGACGGCGGTGCGGGACTGCGGGTGCGGGCGGGGGAGTGGGGGAGCGGCGCGGCGGGTACGGAACGCATCCGGCGGCGGGCGCGGGGGCGGCTGCTCCGGGTTCAGCGGGCCGGCGTTCAGCGGGCCGGCGGCGGGCCCGTGGACGCCCGTACCGTCAGCGTCGTCGCCAGCTCCACCTGCTCGGGCTGCGCCGCCCCGCCCTCGCCGTGCAGCCGGAGCATCCGGAACGCGGTGGCCGCCATCGCCTCCAGCGGCTGGACGACGGTGGTCAGCGGCGGCGCCGCCCAGGCGGCGACCGGGGTGTCGTCGAAGCCGGTGACACTCATGTCCGCCGGCGCCCGCAGCCCCCGTTCCGCCAGGGCCTGGAGCACGCCGAACGCCTGCCCGTCGTTCGCCGCGACCACCGCCGTGGGCGGCTCGGCCAGGTCGAGCAGCGCCAGCGCCCCCTCGCGGCCGTCGGGCGCGAAGAAGTCGGCGTTGCGGATCAGCTCCTCCGCGACCGGCAGCCCGGCCTCCAGCAGCGCGGCGCGGTAGCCGTCGAAGCGGGCGCGGGCGGACCAGATCGTCAGCGGGCCGGTGAGGGTGGCGATACGGCGGTGGCCCAGCTCGACGAGGTGCCGGGTCGCGGCCAGGCCGCCCTGCCAGTTCGTGCAGCCCACGGAGCGCACGCCCGCGCCAGGTTCGGCCGGCGGGTCGATGGCGACCAGCGGGATGCGCTTGGCCGCCAGCCGCGCGCGGGTCTCCGGCGCGGGCACCTGGTGGACGAGCAGGACGCCGTCGCTGCCGCGCGCCATGATGCGCTCCAGGGTGTGGCGCAGGATGTCGTCGCTGTCGGGCACGCTGTCGATGACGATCCGGCAGTCGGCCTCGGCGCCGGCCTCGACCGCGCCGGTGACCAGGGCGTCCGCCCAGGGGCTGTTGAGGCTGCCGATGACGAGGTCGACGACGCCGGCGCCGCGGGACGGCCGGTAGCCGTGGTCGGCGAGGAGCCGGGCGATGCGCTCGCGGGTGGCGGGGGCGACGTCGGTGCGGGCGTGCAGGACCTTGGAGACGGTCGACACCGAGACGCCGGCGCGGGCGGCGATGTCGCTGAGGGTGGCCTGTTCGGGCGGCATGGCGGAGTCCTTTTCGAAAACTTCGGCCAGCCTGACCGCCGACTTCCGACCCTGTCAAGGGTGTTGACGGAGGTCTGCCCGGCTTCTAGCGTCAACTGGCGAGCGAAAAATTGTCGAAAACGATCGCCGGAGGAGACCATGAGCCCGTCCCTGGGCGTGCAGCTCTACACCGTTCGCGACGAGATCGCCGCCGACCGTCCCGGCACGTTCGCCGCGCTGGCCGGCTTCGGCTACCGCCAGGTCGAGTGCTACGACGTGCTGACCGACCCCGAGGCGCTCCGCGCCGACCTGGACACGGCGGGCCTCGCGGCCGGCTCCGTCCACGCGCACCTGCTCGCCGGGCCGGAGCAGGCCGACGCCGCCTTCAGGGGCGCGCGCACGGTCGGCGCCGACACCGTCTTCGTGCCCTACCTGCCGCCGGAGCGGTTCGCCGAAGAAGAGGGGGTACGCGCCGTGGCCGGCGAGCTGGCCGAGGCCGCGCGGCGCGCCGCCGGGCACGGCCTCGCGCTCGGCTACCACAACCACGAGTTCGAGCTGAACCAGCACGTGGGCGGCGTCCCCGCGCTGGAGGTGCTGGCCGACCTGCTCGCCGGGCTCGACGCCCCGGTGCAGTTCGAGGTGGACACGTACTGGGCGGCGGTCGGCGGCCAGGACGTGCCCGCGCTGCTCGGCCGCCTCGGCGAGCGCGTCACGCACCTGCACATCAAGGACGGGCCCGTCACGAAGGACGACCCGATGACCGCCGTCGGTGCCGGCCGGATGCCCGTCGAGGCCGTGCTGGCCGCCGGTGCGGGCGCCCGCCGCCACATCGTCGAACTCGACGCCTGCGCCACCGACATGCTCACCGCCGTCCGCGAGAGCTTCGACTGGCTGGAGGGGAAGCGCCGATGACCGCACAAGAGCCCCTGGGCGTCGCCGTCGTCGGCTGCGGCACGATCAGCGACCAGTACCTGACGAACCTCACCGCCTTCCCCGACCTGCGCGTGCTCTTCTGCGCCGACCTCGACACCGAGCGCGCCGCCGCGCAGGCCGCCGCCTACGGCGTACCCGCCCACGGCACCGCTCGGGACGCCCTCGCCCACCCCGGCGTCGAACTGGTCGTCAACCTCACCGTCCCCGCCGCCCACCACGACGTGGCCGCGGCGGCGATCGACGCCGGGAAGCACGTGTGGAACGAGAAGCCGCTGACCCTCGACCCGGTCTCCGGCGCCGAGTTGGTCACCCGGGCCGCCGGGGCGGGCGTGCGGCTCGGCTGCGCCCCCGACACGTTCCTCGGCGCCGGACTGCAGACGGCGCGCCGGCTCGTCGACGACGGGGCGATAGGGGTGCCGCTGAGCGGTCTGGCGCTGATGCAGACCCCGGGCCCGGAGTCGTGGCACCCCAGTCCCGAGTTCTACTTCGTGCGCGGCGGCGGGCCGCTGTTCGACATGGGCCCGTACTACCTGACCTGTCTGGCCACGCTCTTCGGCCCGGCCGAGCGGGTCGCGGCGGTGGCCCGCAGGGCGCGCGAGACTCGGGTGATCGGGTCGGGCCCCAAGGCCGGTACGGAGTTCCCGGTCGAGGTGCCCACGCATGTCGCGGCGCTCCTCGACTACGCCGCCGGCCAGACCGCCTCGCTGGTGGTCAGCTTCGACTCCCCGCTGAACCGGCAGGGGTTCGTGGAGATCACCGGCACCGAGGCCACCCTCGCCCTGCCCGACCCGAACCGCTTCGACGGCTCCCTGCGGCTGCGCCCCACGGGCTCGGCGGAGTGGACGGAGATCGAGGCGGCGGGGGCGACCGCGGGGCGCGGCATGGGCGTGCTCGACATGGCCAGGGCGCTGGCAGCGGGCGAGCCGCACCGCGCCTCCGGCGAGCTGGCGCAGCACGTGCTGGAGACCATGGCGGCGGTCGAGAAGTCGGCGCGGGACGGGGAGTTCGTGCCCGTCCCGGGCGCCGGCTTCGCCGTGCCGGCGGCGCTGCCGGCCGACTGGGATCCGGGCGTACGGATGCGTTGACGTCCCTCCGGGGCGCGGGCACACTCCGGAACCATGGCAGAGAAAGCGCTTTCTCGACGTGGTTTGCTGGCCGCGGGCGGCGCGGGTCTCGCGCTGCCCGCCCTGGGCCCGATGGCGTACGCCGGGGGCCGCGGCCCGGTCCCGGCCGACCTGGTGGTCTACGGCGGCACCTCGGCCGGGGTGATCGCCGCCGTGCAGATGCGCCGGATGGGCGGCACCGCCGTGGTGCTGGAGCCCACCCGGCACATCGGCGGCCTGACCACCAGCGGCCTGGGCGCCACCGACACCGGCAACACCTCCGCCATCGGCGGCCTGGCCCTGGAGTTCTACCGCCGGGTGTACGCCAAGTACCACGGCACGCCGGTCACCGACGACTCCCCGGCCCGCTACACCTTCGAACCGCACGTCGCCTCCGAGGTCTTCGCCGACCTCCTCGCCGAGCACGACGTTCCCGTCGTCCTCGACGCCCGGCTGCGCTCCGTCGACCGCCGCGGCGGCCGCATCCGGCTGCTCGTGACCGACGACGGCCGCGCGTACGAGGGCGGGATGTTCGTGGACGCGACGTACGAGGGCGACCTGATGGCCCGCGCCGGCGTCGACTTCACCACCGGACGCGAGGGCAACGCCGCGTACGACGAGACGCTCAACGGCGTCCAGCACCGCGACAAGCACCAGTTCGTCCACCCCGTCGACCCGTACGTCACCCCCGGCAGCCCCGCCAGCGGCCTGCTGCCCGGCGTCGCCGCCGACGCGCTCGCGCCCGACGGCACCGCGGACGAGGCGATCCAGGCGTACTGCTTCCGGATGTGCCTCACCCAGGCCGCCGACCGCATCCCCTTCCCCAAGCCCGCCGGCTACGACCCGATGCGCTACGAACTCCTCCTGCGCTACGTCCAGGCGGGCTGGCGCGGCCCGTTCTACACCACCCACCAGATGGGTGGCGGCAAGACCGACTCCAACAACAACGGCGCGTTCTCCACCGACAACATCGGCTTCAACTTCGGCTATCCCACGGGCACGTACGCCGAGCGCGCCCGCATCCACGCCGAACATGCCGACTACCAGCAGGGCCTGATGTGGTTCCTCGCCAACGACCAGCGGCTGCCGGAGTCCGTGCGCGCCCAGACCGCCGCCTGGGGCCTGCCGCGCGACGAGTTCACCGGCCACGGCGGCTGGCCGCCGCTGCTCTACATCCGCGAGGCGCGCCGCATGGTCTCCGCGTACGTCATGACCGAGCACGACTGCCGCGGCGCGGTGCGCGCCGCGGACTCGGTCGGGCTCGCCTCGTACACGATGGACTCGCACAACTGCCGCCGCCTGGTCGTGGACGGCGTCGCGCGCAACGAGGGCGACGTGCAGGTCGGGGTGCGGGCGCCGTACGGGATCAGCTACCGCTCGCTGACGCCGAAGCGCGCGCAGTGCACCAACCTGCTGGTGCCCGTCGCGCTCTCCGCCTCGCACATCGCGTACGGGTCGATCCGGATGGAGCCGGTCTTCATGATCCTCGCGCAGTCCGCGGCGACCGCCGCGCGGATGGCGCTCGACCGCGGCGGCGTGGTGCAGCAGGTGCCGGTGGCGGCCCTCCAGGCGCGGCTGCGCGCGGACGGCCAGTTCCTGGAGTGGCCGCCGAGCGAGCCCGGCGAGATCGCCGTCGACAACGTCTCCGCCACCGGCGTCACCTCCGCCGGCACCTGGAAGAGCAGCACCGCGATCTCGAACTACTACGGCTCCGACTACGTGCACGACGACAACGCCGGCAAGGGCACGGCCTGGATGCGCTTCGGGCCCGAGCTGCCGGCCGCCGGCACGTGGGACGTCGCGCTGTGGTGGACGGCCGACGCCAACCGCGCGACGAACGTGCCGGTGGACGTGGAACACGCCGGGGGCACGCAGACGTACACCGTCGACCAGCGCTCGCGCGGCGGGCAGTGGGTGGTGCTGGGCAGACACACCTTCGCGGCGGGGACGGCCGCGGGCGTACGGATACGCAACGACGCCACCGACGGCTACGTGGTCGCGGACGCGGTCCGCTTCACACCGGCCGCGGGCGCGTCCTGACGCGGGCCCGACAGCCTGCCCGGGCCGCCACCGCTCCCACGCTCCCAGCACGGGGCGGCGACCCGCGCCGGCCCGGGCGAAGGCTGCGGTTTCGACGCCGAAAATCCGGAGATCCGTGGCTTGTCCCGCCGGCGCGCAGGCACCCGCTGCGCGGCTGACCGGAACACGGCGCGGCATTCCGCCGCCGCGGTGCCGCGCGTCGTGCGTGCAACGCGGCGGCGTGCGGCGCCCGTGTACGGGACGAGCGCCCCGATCGCCGGGGCGCGCCGTCGGTCACCGGGAGCCGCGCCATGCCCACCACCCGCCGTCAGTTCCTCGCCGGCGGTGCCGCCGCGGTAGCCACCTCGGTACTCGGAGCGGGCGCCGTGCTGACGGCGGACGGCCGCGAGCCCGCCCGCCGCCCGCCCTACGTCGTGCTGATCGTCGCCGACGACCTCGGCCGCGCCGAACTCGGCGGCTACGGACAGCGGCTCATCCGGACGCCGCGGCTGGACCGGCTGGCGGCCGGCGGCATGCGCTTCACCCGTGCGTACGCGGCGGCGCCGGTCTGCGCCCCGTCCCGCTGCGCGCTTCTCACCGGCCGGCACGTCGGCCACGGGACCGTCCGCCACAACGCCTCCCGCGGCCGGCAGCCCGCGCTGGGCGACGGTGACACCACCTTCGGGGAGGTACTGCGGGCGCGCGGCTACCGCACCTCCTGGGTGGGCAAGTGGGGCTTCGGACCGGAGCGGGGCCGGCAGCCGAGCCATCCGAACGAGCGCGGCTTCGAGGACTTCTTCGGCTACCTCACCCACCAGCACGCGCAGGACCACTACCCCCGGCACCTCTGGCACAACGACGAGCGGCACGCGCTGCCCCCGGACACGTATGCCGCCGACGCACTGGAGGCGCACGCGCTGTCGCGGATGCGCCGCCCGCTCGCGGCGGACGGCCGTCCCTTCCTGCTCGTACTGGCGCCCAACCTGCCGCACGCACCGAACGACCTGCCGGCCGCGGCCGTCTCCGCACACGGCGACTGGCCCAGGCGGCTGCCGGACCGGCGGCACGCCGCCCAGGTGGCGCGGCTGGACCGGATGGCCGGCGCGGTACTGGACGAGCTGCGGCGCCGGCGCCTCGACCGCGACACCCTCGTCCTGGTCACGAGCGACAACGGCCCCCACGAGGAGGACGGCACGGACCCCGACAGCTTCGACGCCAACGGACCGCTGCGCGGCTACAAGCGCAACCTCTACGACGGTGGCATCCGCGTGCCGCTCCTCGCCCGGTGGCCCGGCACGATCGCCGCAGGCGGGAGCAGCGGACGGCTGACGTCCCTGACGGACGTGCTGCCCACGCTGGCCGAACTGGCGGGCGGGCCGGCACCGGACGGGGGCGACGGGCTGTCCCTCGTACCGCTGCTGACGGGCGCCGGGCGGGCCGCGGAACACGACCACCTCTACTGGTACCGCGGCCCGTCCACCGCCACGCCACGGGCCGCCGCCACCGAGCCCGGGCGGCTGGGCCGCGCTGCCGAGGCCGTGGTCCGCGGCAAGTGGAAGGCGGTGCGGTACGGGGCCCCCGGGCGCCGAGGCGCACCGGAGGGGGCGGGGGACTTCGAGCTGTACGACCTGGCCGCCGATCCGGGCGAGACGACAAACGTGGCGGCCCGGCACCCCCGGCTGGTCGTCGAACTGACCGCCCTGATGCGCACCTCCTGGACCGAGCCGCGGCGCTGACCTGAGCCCCGCGGGCGCCCTGCCCCGGAGGAGCCGCGGCGGGCGGTGCAACCTCCTGGGCACCCCGTCCGTGTCAGGGGTGAGGGAGGACGACTGAGCGCATGCGCAGACACGACGAGGAATCATTCCGGGAGTTCGCGGCGGCACAGGCCCGCCCGCTGCGCCGGACCGCCTTTCTGCTCTGCGGCGACTGGCACCTGGCAGAGGACCTGATGCAGAACTCGATGATCAAGATGTACCGCTCGTGGCACCGCCTGGAGCGGCACGCCGAACTCGGGCCGTACGCCCGCCGCGTGCTGCTCCGCACCTGGCTGGACGAGCGGCGCAAGCCCTGGCGCCGCTCCGAGCAGAGCCTGCCCACCCTGCCGGACACGCCGGACGTGACGGCCGGACCCGAGGCCGTCGCGGAGCACACGGCCATGCGGCATGTCGTACGCGGGGCGGTGCTCGCCCTCCCGCCGCGGCAGCGCGCCGTTGTCGTGCTGCGCTACTTCGACGACCTGTCGGTGGCCCAGACGGCCGGCGTGCTCGGGTGCTCGGAGGGCAACGTCAAGAGCCAGGCCGCACGCGGCCTGCGCACGCTGCGCGGCCGGCTCGCCGAGGAGGGCGTACCGGCGGCAGGGAAGTGGTGCGGCGCATGAGCGAGGAGCGCATCAGGCGCGAGCTGACCGCGGCCGTCGCGGACGAACCCCCGCTGCGGCTCGGCCCGGACGGCATCGTCGCGCGGGCCCGCCAGGGGCGGCAGCGCCGACTCGCCCGGCTGAGCATGCTGGCCACGGCGGTCGCGACGATACTCATCGCCGCGGGCGCGGGACTGCTGCCCCCGATGGCCGGGGCGGGAGGCGGCTCCAAGACGCCCGCGGTGGTGCCTTCGCCGTCACTGTGGCGTGCCGGCCCGGAGGAGGCGTACGGACGGGACGAATACCGGGCGGTCACCCGGGCCGTCCTGACCCGGATTCCCGACGCCTTCGGCGCGACCGTGCCCGAGGCGAAGGTGCTCCCGGCGCACAACGCGGCGTCCTACCGGCCGGGTGCCGCCCACCAGAACTGGCACGTCGACGCCGAGTTCGTCACGCAGTCGGGGAAGCACGAGATCTCGTTCACGGCGACGCGGAAGACGGCCGGGAGGTACGAGAAGAACTGCTACGAGGAACCCCGGCGGATCACACGGTGCACCGCACTGGCCCCCCGCCCCGGGCTCGGTTCCGGGTGGTTCAAGAGCAGCGACCTCCGAACGTACGGGTGGACCGTCACGTTCACCCCCGACGCCCACCTGACGATCGGGCTCTGGGTACGCGGCGAGGACGAGCCGAGCCCCCTTGCCGAGGAACAGATGATCGACCTCGTCGAGGCCGTGCTGACCTGAGCCCGCTCCGTGGCCGGGCCGGTCAGCGGGACCAGGCCGGGGCCCAGGTCCCGGCGGGGTCCGCGGCCGCGTGCCGCGGGCCGCGGGCCGCGACGTAGTCGCGCAGCAGGGCGAGGCCGGGGTGCGCGTTGTGGGTGTGCCAGTGCAGCAGGTGCGGGTAGACGGGGGTCGGGTCGAGCAGCGGGATGCGGCACAGGTCGTAGTCGACGGGCCAGACGAGCGGGGTCCGCTCGCTGAGGAAGGTGCCCACCGTGGCGGACTCGGCGATCGTGTCGAGCAGGCTCTCGACACCGAAGTTCGGGCCCACCGAGTCGATGACGAAGCCGAACTCCACGGCCATGTCCTCGTAGTACGCGGCCCACTCGGTGCCCGGATCGTTGCCCGGCATCCAGATCCGGTGGCCGGCGAGCCGCGCGGGGCTGACGGAGCGGGCGCCGGCGAACTCGTGCGCGGGGCCGGTGACGAGCTGCACCGGCTCGTACATCACGTAGTCGACGGCGATGTCGTCGGGCAGCTTCCGGCCGGGCGGCGGCAGGGTGCGGAACGTCGCGTCGATCGTGCCGTCGCGGACCGCGTCGACGGCGGGGCCGCCGCCGTAGACCGTGACGACGTCCAGCTCCACCTCGGGGTGCGCGCGGTGGAAGTCGCGCAGCAGCCCGGCGGTGGCGACCCGGCGCCCGACCACGTCCACCCGCAGCGCCCGGCTCCCGGGCCGTACGGAGGCCGCGGCGCGCTCCGCGGCCTGGAGCAGCGCGCGGGCGTGCGGCAGGAACGCCTGGCCGTCGATGGTGAGCTTCGCGCCGCGCGCGGTACGGGTGAACAGCCGCACCCCGAGACCCTTCTCCAGCCCGGCGATGCGCTTGGAGACGGCCTGCTGGGTGAGCATCAGCTCGGCCGCCGCCTCCTGGAACTGGCCGGTGTCGGCGGCGGCGACGAAGGTGCGTACGGCATCGAGGTCCACGCCCGGCAACCCTAGCCGCCGCTACGGAACCCGGCCCCGCGCCCCGGCCCCGCCGCTGCCCTTGCCGTCGCCCTCCTCCGCGTACGCGCCGAGCCCCGGTGTCCGCGGCGGTACCGCCGTGGACTGGACGATCGACGTCGTCGTCTGCCCGTGCAGCAGGAAGCGGTCGAGCACCTCCTCGAAGGTGTCGAGGTCCGTCGCGTGCACCTTGAGCAGGAAGCAGTCCTCGCCGGTGATCCGGTGGCACTCGCTGACCTGCGGCAGGCTCCGCGCCAGCGCCGCGATCCGCGGCAACTGCCCCGGCCCGGGCCGTACCCGCACGAACGCGGCCACCGGGTAGCCCAGGGCGGCCGGGTCGACGTCCAGGCGGTAGCCGCGGATCACCCGGGACTCCTCCAGCCGCCGCACCCGCTCGCGGGCGGTGGGCACGGAGACACCGGTGCGCCGGGCCAGCTCGGCCATGGACAGCCGGGGGTCGGCGTCGAGTTCGGTCAGGATCGAGCGGTCGAGTGCATCCACCGTTTCACCTTGGCACGGGGGACGGCCGTTTCGTACCCCGGAGCGGAAAGCAAACAGCCGCCGGGCTTTCCGGTTCGCCATGGCCCGCGGGGGCGTGCGTTGCGACGATTCCCGCGTGGCCGACTCCCTGCCCCCCAGTCCCGCCGCCGCCTCCGGCGGCCGGCTCGCCCTGGCCGCCGAGCGGGTGCCGCCGCCGGCGTTCCTCGTCTCCTCCGCGGTCTTCCACTACCTGGGCCCGGCGTGCGCCGTCCTGCTCTTCGCCCGCCTCGACGTCCTCGGGGTCGCCTGGCTGCGGATCGCCTCGGCGGCGCTGGTCTTCGCCGTCTGGCGGCGGCCGTGGCGCGACTGGCGGGCTGCGACGCCGTACCAGCGGCGGCTGCTGGTGGCGATGGGCGCCGTGCTCGCCACCATGAACTGCACGTTCTATCTGGCCCTCGAACGGCTGCCGCTGGGCACGGTCGGGGCGGTGGAGTTCCTGGGGCCCGTGGTGCTGGCCGCGGCGGGGGTGCGGACCCGGCGGAACGTCGCCGCGCTGGTGCTGGTCCTCGCGGGCGTCGCGCTGCTGACCGACGTGCACCTGGTGGCGGAGCCGCTCGGGCTCGCGCTCGCGTTCGGCAACTGCGCGCTGTTCGTGCTCTACGTCGTCCTCGGCCACCGGCTCGCGGCCGACGGCGGCGCGTCCGGAGTGGGGCGGCTCGGCGCGGCGATGCTGGTGGCGGCGGTGGTCGCGGCGCCGGCGGGGCTCGCGCAGGGCGCCGCGGCCGTCACGTCGCCGGTGCTGCTGGCGGCGGCGTTCGGGGTGGGGGTGTGCTCGTCGGTGATCCCGTACGTGTGCGACCAGCTCGCCATGGCGCGGGTGCCGCGGGCGACGTTCGCGCTGATGCTGTCGCTGCTGCCGGCGACGGCGGCGCTCATGGGCGTGGCCGTCCTCGGCCAGGTGCCGGGCGCGGCGGAGGCGTCGGGCATCGCGCTGGTCGTCGCGGGCGTCGCGGTGCACCGCGAGCGGGACGCGGCGGCGGGCGCGTAGCCGCGGACACGGGCGGTGAAGACGGCCGGAAAGGGACTGTCCTTACGGCCGGACACCTGTCCGTACCGGGTCCGCCCGGCCGCTCGCCGCGGACGCCGCGGGCCGCGTCAGTCCGCCGCCGCCACCCGCCGGGGCTCCTCGCCCAACTGCTCCGCCAGCCACGACGGCACCCCGTCCAGCAGCCGCACGAGCCGCGTCGCCTCCGCCCGCAGCCGGCCCGCCTCGGGCTCCGACTCCACGTCGGCCAGCGCCATCAGCGCCGGCGCCGTACCGATCAGGTAGCCCACCTCCTCGCGCAGCCGCAGCGACTCGCGGAAGCCGTGCCGCGCCTCCGCGAGGTCGCCGTCGTCGGCCGCGAGCGAGGCCAGGTGGCGCCAGGTGAACGAGCACAGCAGCAGGTCGCCCTGCTCCACCGCGCCCGCGTGGGCGCGGCGGAACGCCGCCAGCGCCGCCGTCGCGTTCTTCGTCAGGTGCTGGGCGACGAGACCGCGCCGGAAGTCGAGCATCGGCCGGTACGGCGACGTCGGCGCCAGCAGCGCCGCGGCGCGGCCGAGCGCCGCGCGGGCCTCGTCGGAGCGGTCGCGCTCCTGGAACAGCGTCGAGGCGTACGCGAGATAGCCCCGCTCGCACGCCGTGACGCCGCGGTTCTCCCCGTCGACCGACAGCGCCTCCGCGTTGCGCACCGCGTCCTCGGCGCGCTCCCAGCCGGCGGCCGTGAACATGCACTGCTCCACCAGCAGCGCCGCGCGCTGCCGCGCCGCCTCGGCGTCGGTCCCGGCGGTGTCGTCGAGGAGCGCCGCGGCGTCGTCCCAGCAGCCGCGCGAGCGCAGCCGCCAGATCGCCCGCTCCAGCGGATCCTCCGACATCACCGATTCCGACCGTGCCATGGCGGTATCCGCCACTTTTGCCTCCCCAACGCGCCGTCGAGCCAAGGAACAACAAGAATCAACGCAGCCCAGTGTGAGTCGAATCTCAGCACGAAGTCTGCCCTGGGCCAAGAGCTTGCGTGAACGACTTCACAAGATCTTGGCCAACGGATTGCCCGCGGCGCGGGAACGACGCGCGCGAACGTTCGGCGCGGAGGGCGACGTTCGGCGCGCGGCCGGCGGGCATCGCGGCGGTGGCGGTCAGCGCATGCGCAGGGCGAGGAAGAAGTCGAGTTTGTCCTCCAGCCGGGCCAGGTCCCGGCCGGTGAGCTGCTCGATCCGGCCCACCCGGTAGCGCAGCGTGTTGACGTGCAGGTGGAGGCGGGCCGCGCAGCGGGTCCAGGAGCCGTCGCAGTCCAGGAACGCCTCCAGGGTCGCCACCAGCTCCGCCCGGTGGCGGTGGTCGTACGCGCGCAGCGGGTCCAGCAGCCGGGCGGTGAACGCGCGGCGTACGTCGTCGGGGACGAACGGCAGCAGCAGCACGTGCGAGGCCAGCTCCTCGTGGCCCGCGGCGCACACGCTGCCCGGCCGGGCGGCGGCGACCCGGCGCGCGTGCCGGGCCTCCTCCAGGGCGCCGCGCAGCCCTTCCGAGGAGTGCACCGCGGCGCTGATGCCGAGCGTGAGCCGGCCGTCGTCGGCCAGCGCGCGGGCCAGCGGCTCCCGTACGGCGGCGAGCAGCGCCGCGGCGCGCAGCCCGGTGGCGCCGGCCACCGCACCGGCCGCCGCACCGGCCGCCGCGCCGGGGCCGCCGGAGCGCCCGCGACCGGACCCGGCGCCCTCCGCGGCGCCCTTGCGGGACCGCCCGCCCGCCGCGCCGGCGTCCGCGCCGCCCGCGTCCGGCGCCCCGTCCGCCGCCACCGCCGGGACCGCGGGCAGCGGCACCAGCGCCACCGCCTCGTCGCCGGTGTGCGCCACCGCGATCCGGTCGGCCGGGTCCCGGTCCGCGCCCGCGAGCATCTCCTCCAGCATCGCCTGCGCCACCGGACCGCCCGCGATCCCCGGCTGCCCGTACGGGACCTCCCACTCGACCCGCGCCACCACCACCTGCCACTGCGGCGCCGCCCCGATCCCCGGCAGCAGCACCGGCACCGCCACCCGCAGCCGGGCCGCGATCTCCGCGGGCTGCGACCCGGCCTGCACCAGCTCCAGCACCTCCTGCGCCAGCCGCCGCCGCACCGACCGCGCGGCGTCGCGCCGCTCCCGCTCCACGGCGATCAACTGCGTGACGCCGTGCACCAGGTCCAGCCGCTCGGGCGGCCACTCCCCGGCGTCCGCCTCCACCGCCAGCAGCCAGTCGGAGAGCACCGTCTCGCGCAGGTCCCGGCCGCCGCCGACGGGGAAGAGCGAGTACGTCACGCCTCCGCCCGCCGCCGGCAGCGTCACCCGGTGCGGCCCGGGCCGGCCGCCGCGCAGCGCCCCGAGGTGCTCGCCGGCCAACTGCGCCCGCAACTGCGCCGGCAGCCGCACCCCGGCCGCACCGGCCGCGGTGCCGGCGATCTGCCGGCCGGTGGGGGAGAGCACCCAGGCGCGCAGGTCCAGATCGGAGCCGAGGAGGTCGAGCACCACGTCGGCGCCGCCGCCCGCGGGCCCGGACGACATCAGCCGGCGGTGCCGCTCGACCACGGCCGCCAGATCGCCGGCCCGCTCGCCGGAGACCTGCCGTACGACGTGCTCGGTGATGGCGGCGAACGCGACGTCCTCGTCCACCGCGAAGAGCGGCAGCCGGTGCCGCGCGCACGCGCGCACCAGGTCGTCCGGCACCCCCGCGCCCGACAGCTCCGCCTCGCCCGCCGCGAGCCCGGCGACGCCGGCCGCGGCCAGGATCCGTACGAAGGGCTCCGAGTCCTGCGGCCCGTGCCGCCAGGCGAGCCCGGTGAGGACCAGTTCGCCGCCCGACAGATAGCGGCTCGGGTCCGTCAGGTCGGTGGTCATCACGCCCCGCACCGTGCGGTCCAGCTCGTCCGCGCCGCCGAGGAGCCGCAGGCCCAGCGCCTCGGAGTCCAGGAGTGCCCGCAGCCTCATGCGCGTCCCCTCGCTGTCGGTCGTGCGTCGGCCCGCCCGCCCGTGGGCGCGGGGCGCCGGGCGGTCGTCGTGGGATGTCCCGCAGGGGAAGGATGCCCCGGACTTCGTTCGAATCTACAAGAACCGGGTTCTGGCCTGCCTCTTGCTTCATGTTTTCCGTGACTGCACCCGGACGGCGGCGTTTCTGTGTACTTGGGCCACGTTCCGTCAACAGCTCAAGCACGCACCCGCACTTTCGAGGGAAAGCCGAGAGGACCCATGGACTTCCTGCGCCCCGCCGACTGGGCGGAAGCGCTCGCCGCCAAGGCCGAGCACCCGGAGGCCGTACCGATCGCGGGCGGCACGGACCTCATGGTCGAGATCAACTTCGACCACCGCCGCCCGGAGTACCTGCTCGACCTCAACCGCATCGGCGAGTTGCAGGAGTACGAGACGGGCGCCGACACCGTGCGGCTCGGGGCCTCCGTGCCGTACGCGCGCATCGTGGCGGAGCTGGGCGGGGCGCTGCCGGGGCTGGCGCGGGCGGCGCACACCGTGGCGTCGCCGCAGATCCGCAACCGCGGCGGCGTCGGCGGCAACCTCGGCACCGCCTCCCCGGCCGGCGACGCGCACCCGGCGCTGCTGGCCGCGGGCGCGGAGGTGGAGGCCGAGTCCGTACGCGGCAGCAGGCGGATCCCGATCGACGAGTTCTTCACCGGCGTCAAGCGCAACGCGCTCGCGCCCGACGAGCTGATCAAGTGGGTGCACATCAAGAAGGCCACGGGACCGCAGGAGTTCTCCAAGGTCGGCACCCGCAACGCCATGGTGATCGCCGTGTGCGCCTTCGGCATCGCGCTGCACCCCGACGGCCGCACGGTCCGTACCGGCATCGGCTCGGCCGCGCCGACGCCCGTGCGCGCCACCGCCGCCGAGGAGTTCCTGACCGCGGCGCTGGCCGAGGGCGGCTACTGGGACAGCGGCAGGACCCTGCCCCCGGCGCTCGGCCGGCAGTTCGCCGAGCTGGCGGCGGGCGCCTGCAACCCCATCGACGACGTGCGCGGCAGCGCGCGCTACCGCCGGCACGCGGTCGGCGTCATGGCCCGCCGCACGCTCGGCTGGACCTGGGAGTCGTACCGCCGGGGTGCGGCGGGCGCCACACGAGCCGAAGGGGCCGCGTGATGCGGGTGACGTTCACCGTCAACGGCCGCGAGCAGCAGGCCGACGACGTCTGGGAGGGCGAGAGCCTGCTGTACGTGCTGCGCGAGCGGATGGGCCTGCCGGGCTCGAAGAACGCCTGCGAGCAGGGGGAGTGCGGCTCCTGCACGGTACGGCTCGACGGCGTGCCGGTGTGCGCCTGCCTGGTCGCCGCCGGGCAGGCCGAGGGCCGCGAGGTCGTCACGGTCGAAGGGCTGGCGGGGGACGGGCTCTCCGCGGTGCAGCAGGCGTTCGTCGACGCCGGCGCCGTGCAGTGCGGCTTCTGCACCCCGGGTCTGCTGGTGGCCGCGGACGACCTGCTGGAGCAGAATCCGTCGCCGTCGGACGCCGACATCCGCGAGGGCCTGTCGGGCAATCTGTGCCGCTGCACCGGCTACGAGAAGATCCTCGACGCGGTCCGGCTCGCCGCCGCCCGCCGGGGGGAGGGGGCCTGATGTCCGACGTCACCCGCATCCCGACCAGCCTCACCCAGGGTTCGCAGACCGCCGGCGGCATCGGCGAGTCCAAGCTGCGCCCCGACGGCACGCTGAAGGTCACCGGGGAGTTCGCGTACTCCTCCGACCTGTGGCACGAGGACATGATCTGGGGCCACACGCTGCGCTCGCCGTACGCGCACGCCGAGATCGTCGCCGTCGACACCTCCGCCGCCCTCGCCCAGGCAGGCGTCTACGCCGTGCTCACGTACGACGACCTGCCCGCCGCGCAGAAGAACTACGGCCTGGAGATCGCCGACACCCCCGCGCTCGCCGCCGGCCGGGTGCGCCACCACGGCGAGCCGGTGGCGCTGGTCGCCGCCGACCACCCCGAGACCGCCCGCCGGGCCGCGGCCAAGATCCGCATCGAGTGGCGGGAACTGCCGCTGGTCACCGACGAGGAGTCCGCGCTCGCCCCCGGCGCCCCGGTGCTGCACCCCGACCGCACCGACGCCCACGCGCGGCACGTACCGCACCCGAACGTCGTCCACCGCCAGCCGATCGTCCGCGGCGACGCCGCCGCGGCGGCCCGCAGGGCGGACCACATCGTCACCGGCGAGTACGAGTTCGGCATGCAGGACCAGGCGTTCCTCGGCCCGGAGTCGGGCCTCGCGGTGCCCGCAGAGGACGGCGGCGTCGACCTGTACGTCGCCACCCAGTGGCTGCACGCCGACCGGCGGCAGATCGC
This sequence comes from Streptomyces sp. NPDC004134, assembly GCF_042874195.1. Classification (NCBI taxonomy): domain Bacteria; kingdom Bacillati; phylum Actinomycetota; class Actinomycetes; order Kitasatosporales; family Streptomycetaceae; genus Streptomyces; species Streptomyces sp. NPDC004134. Next base: position 79,937 of record NZ_JBIAMS010000011.1, read on the forward strand.
GCCGGTGCTCGGGCTGCCGGAGGAGAAGGTGCGCATGACGCTCTCCGGCGTCGGCGGCGCCTTCGGCGGGCGCGAGGACCTGTCGATGCAGATCCACGCCTGCCTGCTGGCGCTGCGCACCGGCAAGCCGGTCAAGATGGTCTACGACCGCTTCGAGTCCTTCTTCGGCCACGTGCACCGCCACCCGGCCAGGATCCGCTACGAGCACGGCGTCACGGCCGAAGGCCGGATCACCCACGCCCGCTGCCGCATCGTCCTCGACGGCGGCGCGTACGCCTCCTCCACCCCGGCCGTCGTCGGCAACGCGGCGTCGCTGTCCATGGGCCCGTACGTCGTCGAGGACGTCGAGATCGAGGCGGTCGGGCTCTACACCAACAACCCGCCCTGCGGCGCGATGCGCGGCTTCGGCGCCGTCCAGGCGTGCTTCGCGTACGAGGCGCAGATGGACCGGCTCGCCGCGGCGGTCGGCATGGACCCGGTGGCGTTCCGGCAGGTGAACGCCATGTCGCAGGGCTCGCGGCTGCCGACAGGGCAGCAGGTCGACTCCCCGGCGCCGGTGGCGGAGATCCTGCGCCGCGTGCAGGCCAGGCCGCTGCCGCCGGAGCGGCAGTGGGAGAGCGCGGGCGGCGCCGCGGACGTACGGGCGCTGCCCGGCGGGCTGTCCAACACCACCCGCGGCGAGGGCGTCGTACGCGGCGTCGGCTACGCGGTCGGCATCAAGAACGTCGGCTTCTCCGAGGGCTTCGACGACTTCTCCACCGCCCGGGTCCGGCTGGAGGCCGTCGGCGGCGAGCCGGTGGTCACCGTGCACACCGCGGCGGCCGAGGTCGGCCAGGGCGGCATCACCGTGCAGGCGCAGATCGCCCGTACGGAACTGGGCGTCGCCCAGGTCGTCATCGCCCCGGCCGACACCCGGGTCGGCTCCGCCGGCTCCACCTCCGCCTCCCGGCAGACGTACATGACGGGCGGCGCGGTACGGAACGCCTGCGCGGCGGTGCGCGAGCAGGTCCTCGCCCTCGGCCGGCGCAAGCTCGGCACGTACCACCCGGCGTGGGCGACGGCGGAACTGCTGCTGGAGGGGGGCAAGGTCGTCACGGACGGCGGCGAGGTCCTCGCCGCCCTGGCGGACGTGCTCGACGGCGAGCCGCCCGTGGACGTCGAACTGCCCTTCAGGCACCGGCCCACCGAGCCCTTCGACATCGAGACGGGACAGGGCTTCGGCCACGTCCAGTACTCCTTCGCCGCGCACCGCGCGGTCGTCGAGGTCGACACCGAACTCGGCCTGGTCAAGGTCGTGGAGCTGGCCTGCGCCCAGGACGTCGGCAAGGCGCTCAACCCGCTGTCCGTCGTCGGGCAGATCCAGGGCGGCACGACGCAGGGCCTGGGCGTGGCGGTGATGGAGGAGATCGTGGTCGACCCGGCGACCGGGCGGGTGCGCAACCCCTCGTTCACCGACTACCTGATCCCGACCATCCTCGACACCCCGGCCATCCCCGTCGACGTGCTCGAACTGGCCGACCCGCACGCGCCGTACGGGCTGCGCGGCGTCGGCGAGGCGTCCACGCTGTCGGCGACCCCGGCGGTGCTCGCCGCGATCCGCCAGGCCACGGGACTCGCCCTGACCAAGGCCCCCGTACGGCCGGAGCACCTCACCGGCACCTGATCCGCACCCGAACCGCAACCGGAGCCACCTCAAACGGCACCACCGCACCAGCAGTTCCGCCTTCGCCTCGGGCCGTCCCCCGGGTCGTGCAGCACCACCCATCCCAAATCCCGCAACCGCGGGTGCCCCTGTGAACCTTGGGAGAACGCATGACCCAGTCCTCCGTCGGCCGGCGCGCGGAAGCGCCGTCCCGCCGACCCGGCACCGCCGCCTCCGGCCGCACCTCGTGGCTCGACCGCTACTTCGAGATATCCCGGCGCGGCTCCACGGTCGCGCGCGAGGTGCGCGGCGGGCTCACCACCTTCATGGCGATGGCCTACATCCTGCTGCTCAACCCGCTGATCCTGGGCGGCGAGGACGCGGCGGGCAACGTGCTCGCCCAGTCGGGACTGATCACCGCCACCGCGCTGGCCGCCGCCGTCACCACGCTGCTGCTGGGGTTCTTCGGCAAGGTGCCGCTGGCCGCGGCCGCCGGGCTCAGCGTCTCGGGCGTGCTCGCCGGCCAGGTCGCGCCGCAGATGACGTGGCCGCAGGCGATGGGCATGTGCGTCGCGTACGGCGTCGTGATCATGCTGCTGGCCGTCACCGGGCTGCGCGAGATGATCATGAACGCGATCCCGCTGGCCCTCAAGCACGCCATCACCATGGGCATCGGCATGTTCATCGCGCTGATCGGCCTGGTGAACGCCGGCTTCGTGCAGGCCGGCGAGGGCAAGATCGTCACCCTCGGCGCGAACGACCAGCTCCGCGGCTGGCCCGTGCTCGTCTTCTGCCTCACCCTGCTGCTGATCTTCATGCTCCAGGCGCGCAACGTGCCCGGTGCCATCCTCATCGGCATCGTCGCCGGCACGGTCGCCGCGGTCGTCGTCAACGCGGTCGCCGATCTCAGGCCGGAGGCGTGGGCGAACGGCAGGGCGCCGGAGCTGCCGGCCGGCGGGGTCACTTCCACGCCCGACTTCGGCCTCCTCGGCGAGGTGTCGTTCCGCGGCTGGGGCGACGTCGGCGTGACGACCGTCAGCATGATCGTCTTCACGCTGGTGCTGGCCGGGTTCTTCGACGCGATGGCCACCATCATCGGCGTCGGTACGGAGGCGAAGCTCACCGACGAGCGGGGCCGGATGCCGGGACTCTCGCGGGCGCTGTTCATCGACGGCGCCGGCGGCGCGGTCGGCGGCGCCGCGGGGGCCTCCGGGCAGACGGTGTTCGTGGAGTCCGCGACCGGCGTCGGCGAGGGCGCCCGCACCGGTCTGTCGAGCGTGGTCGTCGGGCTGCTGTTCGCGCTGGGGCTGCTGTTCACCCCGCTGGCGCAGATCGTGCCAGGCAACGTGGCCGCCGCGGCGCTGGTCGTCATCGGCGCCATGATGATGGCGAACGCGCGGCACGTGGACTGGGCCGACCGGGGCGTGGCCGTGCCGGTGTTCCTGACGGTCGTGCTCATGCCGTTCACGTACTCCATCACGGCGGGCGTCGCCGCCGGCGTCATCTCGTACACGGCGATCAGGGCCGCCCAGGGCAAGTGGCGCGAGCCCGGCCCCTTGATGTGGGTGCTGACCGCCGTGTTCGTCGTCTTCTTCGCGCTCCATCCGATCGAGCAGTGGATGGGTGTCAAATAGGACCAGCGGCCTTGTGAGGAGCTGATCAGCATGCTGGACATCGCTGCCGACCTCGCCCGGTGGTGCGCGGAGGGCCGCCCCTTCGCCGTCGCCACCGTCGTGGGCACCAGCGGCTCGGCGCCGCGCGGGCCCGGCGCCGCGCTGGCTGTGGACGCCGGGGGCACGGCGGTCGGCAGCGTGTCCGGCGGCTGCGTCGAGGGCGCGGTGTATGAGCTGTGCCGGGAGGTCCTCGAAACCGGCGAGGTGGTGCTGGAGACCTTCGGCTACTCCGACGAGGACGCGTTCGCGGTGGGGCTCACCTGCGGCGGGGAGATCGACATCCTCGTCACGCCGGTCACGGCCGGCGGCGTGCTCCGTACGGCGCTGGCCGCCGCCGCGGCGGGCGAGGCCGCGGCGGTCGCCCGGGTCGTCGGCGGGCCGGCCGCGCTCGTGGGGCAGGCGCTGCTGGTACGCCCCGACGGCACGTACGACGGCCGCTTCGCGGGCCCGCTGCCCGCCCTGCCCGGCTGGGACGGCGCCCCGCTGGAGCGCACCGCCGCCGCCGAGGCCGCCGCGCTGCTGGACGCGGGGCGGACGGACACGGTGTCGGTCGGTGCGGCGGGCGCGCGCTGCGGGGAGCCGGTGACGCTGCTGGTGGAGGTGAGCGTGCCGGCGCCGCGGATGGTGGTCTTCGGCGCGATCGACTTCGCCCACGCGCTGGTCCGCATCGGCAAGTTCCTCGGCTACCGCGTCACGCTCTGCGACGCCCGTCCCGTCTTCGCCACGGCCCGCCGGTTCCCCGAGGCCGACGAGGTGGCGGTGCGCTGGCCGCACGAGTACCTGGCGGACGCGCTGGCCGATGGGGAGCTGGACGGGCGCACGGTGCTGTGCGTGCTCACCCACGACCCCAAGTTCGACGTGCCGCTGCTCACCGCCGCGCTGCGGCTGCCGGTGGCGTACGTGGGCGCGATGGGCTCGCGCCGTACGCATCTGGACCGCAACCGGCGGCTGCGCGAGGCGGGCGTCACCGACCTCGAACTCGCCCGCCTGCGCTCGCCGATCGGCCTCGACCTCGGCGCCCGCTCGCCGGAGGAGGTCGCGGTCTCCATCGCCGGCGAGATCGTCGCGGCCCGCAGGGGCGGCACGGGCGTGCCGCTGACGGGCGCGCACACGCCGATCCACCGGGAACGCGGGGCGGCGGGCCGGATCGGTGACGTGGCCTGAGACGCCTCAGCCGGACGGGGTCCTGGCCGCGACATAGCCGCTCGCGACGGCCTCGTCGTGTCCGTCGGCGGTCACGTCGAGCCCGCCCGCGGTCAGCGTCCGCGCCGCCCGCGCGGCGACCTCGCGGTGGGTCGCGGCGCTCCAGGAGGGCAACTGGAAGAACACGAAGAGCTGCCCGCCTGGCCGCAGCAGCACCCCGGCCGCGCGGGCGGCGGCGGGCTCCGTCCACAGCAGCCGCACGTTGAACGCGTACGCGAGGTCGAAGGGCTGCCCGGCCGCGAGGTCCGCGGGGAAGCCGCCGGTCCTGAACTCCGCCAGCCCGGCGGTGACGTGGGCGGCGTTCCGGCGCCCGGCCGCGGCGGTCATCTTCGCGGACCGGTCCAGGCCGACGAACCGCGGCGCGCCGTCCCGCGGCCCCGCCGCCAGCTCCGCGCAGACGTGCGACGCGGTCACCCCGTGCCCGGCGCCGATCTCCAGCACCCTGTCGCCCGGCCGTACGGACAGCGTCCGGGCGGCCCACTCGTGACGGTCCATGGGGGCCAGTATCGGCCACGGCTCAGCGCAACTGCAGTTCCACGAGCACCGCGCGGTGGTCGGTGCCCGCCAGCTCGGGGAACTCGATGTCCGCGGGGCTCAGCCGGTCGCTCACCAGCACGTGGTCGATCTGGGCGCCGAAGAGCGGCGTCGTGGACGCCGGCCAGGTGGGGGTGCGCGAGCGGCCGAGCAGCATGGCGCTGTCCCGCAGCCCGGTGTCGAGGATGTCGCGGAACGCCTCGTGGTCCTGCGAGGAGTTGAAGTCGCCGCCGAAGACCGTGGGCACCTCCCCGCGCGCCGCGGCGGCGTCGCGCAGGTGCCCCAGCTCGGTGCGCCAGGCGTCCATGGACTCGGGCGTGGGCGGCATCGGGTGCACGACCTGGAGCCGCACCCGCTCGCCCGCGACGCGCGCGGTGGCCGCGGGCATCGACAGCGTGCCGGGCACGCCGGGCTCCTCGGTCAGCGGGTATGTGCTCAGGATGGCCGAGCCCTCGGCGGGATCGCCGCCGTCGATGACGCGGTGCGGGTACGCGGCCCGCAGCGCCGGGGTGTGCAGGGCCTCGACGCAGCGGCTGTCGCACTCCTGGACCAGGACGACGTCCGGCTCGTACGTCCGCAGCGCGCTGCGCAGGGCGGGGGTGGCGTCGCCGAACTTGAGGTTGGCGGAGAGCAGCCGGAACTCCTCCTTGGGCGGAGTGGACGGCGGCTCGGCGGCGGACTCGTAGGGCCGTACGAACCAGGCGGTGCCGGCGACCGCGACGAGGGCCCACACGACACCGGCCCGGCTGCGGGCGAGCGCCATCAGCAGCAGCCCGAAACCCCCGGGCACGAGGAGCCAGGGCAGGAAGGCGGCGAGCTGCGGCAGGGGAGTCGCCCCGTCGCCGCCGCCGGCGCGGAACGCGAGCACGCAGGAGACGGCGAGCAGCGGCAGCCCGCCGGCGACACCGAGAAGGACGCGGAGGCGGCGCCCCGGCCGCCGGGCCAGAACGCGACCGCGCTGCGCGCGAGCACCGGTCTCCTCCGGCCGGGCGGGACCGGCGGCCTCCACCGCAACGCCCGCAGCTCCGCCCCCTGCCACCTCGCCCCCTGCCACGTCCCCGCCGGCCCGCGGAACGCCGGCCCGCGGAACGCCGGCCCCGGCGTCGGCGGGCGGGTCCGCGCGCCGGGCCGCCGCACCGCCGGTGCGGGCGCCGGGCTCCGCCGGCTCCTGCCCGTCACCGTCCCCGCCGCCGGCGCCGCCTTGCCGTCCGTCGAGCGTTCCCACCGTCTCCCCTGTCGTCGTCGCCGTACCCGCCGATCCTCTCAGCCCGCCCCGCGTCCCCGCCTTGCGGACAGGAGCTGTCCGCAAGGGCCCGTAGCGTGAGCGTCATGACGACGACCCGCGGGCCCGCCACCCTCTCCACCCGCCGGCTCAACCGCGCCCTCCTCGCCCGGCAACTGCTCCTCGACCGCGCCGCCATGCCCCTGGCCGACGCCGTGGACCATCTGGTCGGGCTCCAGGCGCAGGCGCCCCGGCCGGCGTACCACGCGCTCGCCGCCCGGCTGCGCGGGTTCGACCCCGCCGTGCTGTCCGAGCTGCTGACCAGCCGCGAGGTCGTGCGGCTGGTCACCCTGCGCTCCACCGTCCACCTGCACAGCCCCGCCGACGCCCTGACCCTGCGCACCTTCAGCGCCCCCGCCCTGGAGCGCGAACTCAAGACCTTCCGCGGCCGGCTCGAAGGCGTCGACCTCGACCGGCTGGTGGCGCGGACCCGGGAGGTGGCCGAGCCCGGGCCCGTCCCGCTGCGCGAGATCGGCGAGGAGCTGCGGCGCGAGTGGCCGGCGCACGACCCGCTCGCCTTGAAGGTCGCCGCGCGCATCCGGGTGCCGCTCGTGCAGGCGCCGCCGCGCGGGCTGTGGGGGAGGGGCGGGCAGGTCACGCTCGCCACCGTCCGGTCCTGGCTGGGCGCCGAGCCGGTCGCGGACCCGGACGCCGGACGGCTCGTGCTGCGCTATCTCGCCGCCTTCGGGCCCGCGTCCGTACGGGACATGCAGGCGTGGTGCGGGGTGACGCGGCTGCGGCCGCACTTCGAGGAGCTGCGGCCCCGGCTGCGTACGTTCCGGGACGAGCGCGGGACCGAGCTGTTCGACCTGCCCGGCGCACCGCGGCCGGCGGCGGACACCCCGGCGCCGGCGCGGTTCCTCGGGGAGTTCGACAACCTCACGCTCGGGCACGCGGACCGCACCCGCGTCGTGTCGGACGAGTTCCGCCGCCGCGGCTACCGGCGGGACCACAGCTTCGGCAGCTTCCTCGTCGACGGCTTCGTCCGCGGGCTCTGGCGGGTGACGCGGGACGACGGCACGGCGACGATGCACCTGGAGACGTTCGCCCCGCTGACGCGCGGCGAGCGGCCGGAGGTCGAGTCGGAGGCGGCGGGGGTGCTGGAGATGCTGGCGCCCGGCAGCCGGCAGGAGCTGCGGACCGCCGAAGCGGGCGGGTAGCGGCCCGGGAACGTCAGTGGGTCGCCGGCTGCTGCGACGTCGGAGCGGCCGGGGGCGCGGGGCGCTGCTGGGGCCGCGGCTCGCCCTGCGACCGCGGCGGGGTGAAGTGGGCGTACGGCCGGCGGGCGGTGAGCAGCGGGTCCACGGTGATCCGCTCGGCGCCCAGCGGCGCGGTCAGCGCGCGCAGCGCAGGCTCCCCGAGGCGTACCCACTTCTGCTCGGGACCGAGGGCGCGCACCAGCGCGGTCTGGCTCGTGAACGCCACCGCCGTGCGGATGCCCAGCGGCGTGCGGAACATCCGCAGCCGCATCCCGCTCCTTCCGTCCTCCACGGGAACGTACAACTGAGGTCGGCGTCGGGGAGCGAGTGCGTGTCCGGAGGTGTCCACACCTTGACGGTACGGGGCCCTGCTCCGGCTGGCACCTGTGTTCCGCGATGCGAGACCACCCCACGGGAACCTCCCGGAACAACCGCCGGTCAGAGGCGTCGAGACGGCGGAGCGGCGGGAGGCGCCGTGCCCACATGCCGGACGCCTGCCGCGCGCGGCCGCCCGTTCGCGCCCCGCCGCACCCCCCGCACTCCGGCTCCCGCCGCCCCCTCAGCCGGCCCCCCGCTTACCCGGCCCCGCTCATTCCGCCACCGTCAGCCGCCGCTGTCAGCCGCCACAAAGACGTCACCTCCGCCGCCCGGGCCGCGTGCAGCGGATCCGACGGATCGGTCGCCTTGCGGTGCCGCGGCCGGGTGTCGTGGCGGGCCGCCACCCGCAGCCCCGCCGCCTCGATCGCCCCCAGCAGCTCGCCGCGGCCGCGCAGCCCCAGGTGCTCGGCCAGGTCGGACAGCACCAGCCAGCCCTCGCCGCCCGGCTCCAGATGCACCGCGAGGCCGGCGAGGAAGCCGTGCAGCATGCCGCCGCCCGGGTCGTAGACGGCGTGCTCCAGCGCGGAGGTCGGCTTGGCCGGCAGCCACGGCGGGTTGCAGACGACCAGCGGCGCGCGCCCGGGCGGGAACAGGTTCCCCTCCACCACCTCGACCTGGTCGGCCAGGCCCAGCCGGTCGACGTTGTCGCGGGCGCAGGCCAGCGCGCGCGGGTCGGTGTCGGTCGCGACGACCCGCTCCACCCCCCGGCGCGCCAGCACCGCCGCGAGCACCCCGGTCCCGGTGCCCACGTCGAAGGCCAGCGACTTCGCCGGCAACGGGGCCTCGGCCACCAGGTCGACGTACTCGCCGCGCACCGGCGAGAACACCCCGTAGTGCGGGTGCACCCGGGCGCCCAGCGCCGGTATGTCCACGCCCTTGCGGCGCCACTCGTGAGCCCCCACCGCGCCGAGCAGTTCGCGCAGCGCCACCGCGCCCGGCTCGGTCACGGGCCCGTATGCCGCGGTCGCCGCCTCGGCCACGTCGGGCGCCCGGCGCAGCGGCACCGCCGGGCCCCGCGGGCCGGGTTCGAGCGGGACGAGCAGCATGCCGAGCACCCGCGCCCGGTGGCCCTGGGCCTGCCGGTGCCGGTGGAAGGCGTCCGCCGGGCCGGTCGCCCGGCCGCCCGCCGGTGCGGCCGGCCGCCGGCCGCGGCGGGCGGAGCGACGGTCGATGCGGCGGCCCAGCGCGGCGAGGAGCTGGCGCCCGCCGTGGTAGTCGCCCTGCCACAGCACGGCCGTGCCCTCGCACACCAGCCGGTACGCGATGTCGGCGCACATCCGGTCGTCCGCGGGCACTACGCGCCGCGGCGGCGGGGTGCCGCCCGCGGCGTACCAGCGGGCGGTCTGCGCGCGCCCGTCCGCGTTCCAGCTCAGGATGGGATGTTCGGCCACGGGTCCATTTTCCCGCCTGGCCGCCGCGGCGTCGCCCTCGGGGAGGCACGTGCTGCCGTGCGCCCCTGACGCACGCGGGCCGCCGCCCCCGCACGGGGGTGCGCGGTGTGCCCGTACGCGTGCGCCCCCGACGCCCGTCCGGCGCCCCCGACCGCCCACCGGACGCTCCCCCCGGCGCGCGGCCGCACCGGAGGGCCGCGGACGGCGCGCGGCCCGGCGCTGTCACCGCCGGCGGGTAGCCTCCGCGGCATGAGCATCAGGAGGGTCGTACCCGACATCAAGACCGAGTCCTTCGAGGCCAGCCGCGCGTTCTACGAGCGTCTCGGCTTCGAGGAGGTGATGAACCTGGGGTGGGTGATGGCCCTCGCCGCGCCCGGCAACCCCACCGCGCAGTTGATCTTCATGGAGCGGGACGCCTCCGCGCCCGTGGAGCCGGACATGAGCATCGAGGTCGCGGACGTCGACGCGGCGCACGAGGCGATGCGCGCCGCGGGCGCCGAGATCGTGCACCCGCTGACCGACGAGGAGTGGGGCGTGCGGCGGTTCTTCGTCCGCGACCCCAACGGCCAGGTGGTGAACGTCGTCGCCCACCGGGAGTGACCTGCCGGGGAGTCCTCGGGGCTACGGGAGCAGCCCCGCCCGGCGGGCGGCCGTGACCGCCTCCAGCCGGGTGTGCGCCCCGAGCTTGCGCATCGCCGAGCGCAGGTAGCTCTTCACCGTCTCGGGCCGCAGCCCCAGCCGTTCGCCCGCCGCCGCGTTCGTCGCACCCGTGGCGACGCACGCCAGCACGTCCAGCTCCCGCGGCGCCAGCACCGTCCGGTCGGGCCCGGCGCCGGCGGGCGGGACGACGGTGACGGCCGCCGAGGCCAGCCGGTCGCAGAGCGCCAGCAGCTCCGCGCGCAGCTCCTCGTCGGCTATACGCGGCGCCAGCGTGCGCAGGTCGCGGTGCGCGGTGCGGACGTTCTCCCAGGCGGCGGGGTCCGCCGCCCGCTGCGCGGTGGGCGTGGCGACGGCGAGGAGCCGGCGGGCCTCGTCGCGGACGGCGAGGGTCTGCTCCAGGTGGCGCGCCGTCTCCACCGCCGCGGTCAGCGAGCGGTCGCCCAGCGGCAGCGAGTCGCGCAGTGCGCCGTAGAGCACGGCCCGCACCCGGCCGCGTACGACCACGGGCACCGCCAGCACCGAGCGCAGGCCCTCGGCGCCCACCGGGCCGTCGTACTCGTGGCTGATGGCGCGGGACGAGGTGTAGTCGGTGACCGCGCAGGGGCGGGAGAAGGCGATGGCCTTGCCGCCGAGCCCGTTGCCCGTGGCCACCCCGAGTCCCTGGAGGGAGAGCGTCACCGTTCCGCTCAGCTCGCTGATCCGCAGCTTGCGCCCGCCGTCCGTGAGCAGCCCGCCGAAGGCGACGGGCACGCCGCCGAACCGGCGCAGCCGGGCCAGCGCGCCGCGCACCTCCGCTGCGTCCGCGGTCTCCGGCATGTCGCTCGCTCCCTGGTGCTGACGGGGGATCGCCGGCGTGGCCGGCGGCAGGGCACCCCCGTATGGGGGTAGTGAGGCGTAGGTCACTCGCAGCACGATGCTAGCGAGCCGCCGCCGTACGAGGAGGACATGTGACGGCATCGAATCCGACCGCGGACTTCCGGTCCGCGCGGGACTTTCTGCTCGCGCGGAGGGAGGACTACGCAGCCGCCCGGGAGGGCTTCTCCTGGCCCAGGCCGGAGCGCTTCAACTGGGCACTCGACTGGTTCGACGCCATCGCCGAGGGCAACGAGCGCACGGCCCTCCACATCGTGGAGGAGGACGGCCGCGAGACGCGGTTGAGCTTCACCCGAATGAGTGAGCGCTCGAACCGGGTGGCGAACTGGCTGCGCGCCCAGGGCGTACGGGCCGGCGACCGGATCGTCGTCATGCTCGGCAACCAGGCCGAGTTGTGGGAGACCGCGCTCGCCGCGATGAAGCTGCGCGCCGTCGTCATCCCCGCCACGCCCCTCCTCGGCCCCGCCGACCTCGCCGACCGCATCGAGCGCGGCCGGGCCGCCCACGTGCTCGTACGGGCCGCAGACGAGGCCAAGTTCGCCGAGGTGCCCGGCGACTACACCCGCATCTCGGTGGGCGGCAGCGGGGCCGGCTGGCTCCCGTACGAGGACGCGTACGAGGCCCCCGCGAGCTTCACGCCCGACGGGCCGACGGCCGCCGGCGACACCCTGATGCTGTACTTCACCTCGGGCACCACCGCCCTCCCCAAGCTCGTCGAGCACACCCATGTCTCGTATCCCGTGGGCCATCTGGCGACGATGTACTGGATCGGCATCCGCCCCGGCGACGTGCACCTGAACATCTCCTCGCCCGGCTGGGCCAAGCACGCCTGGTCCAACCTCTTCGCGCCCTGGAACGCGGAGGCGACGGTCTTCCTGTACAACTACACGCGCTTCGACGCCGGGGCGCTGCTGGGCGCCATGGCCCGCGGCGGCGTGACAACTTTCTGCGCCCCGCCCACCGTCTGGCGGATGCTCGTGCAGTCGGATCTGAGCGCTCTCGCCACCCCGCCGCGCGAGGCCGTCGCCGCAGGTGAACCCCTCAACCCGGAGGTCATCGAGGCCGTCAGGCGGGCCTGGAAGCTGACCATCAGGGACGGCTTCGGCCAGACCGAGACCGCGGTGCAGATCGCCAATTCCCCCGGGCAGCCCGTCAAGCTGGGATCCATGGGCCGTCCCACTCCCGGATACGACGTCGTGCTCCTGGACCCCGTCAGCGGCAAGCCCGCCGACGAGGGCGAGATCTGCCTCGACCTGACCGAGCGCCCCGTGGGCCTGATGACCGGCTACGAGGGCGACCCGGCCCGCACCGCCGAGGCCATGGCCGACGGCTACTACCGCACCGGCGACATCGGCGCCCGCGACGCCGGGGGCTACATCACGTACATCGGGCGCAGCGACGACGTCTTCAAGGCGAGCGACTACAAGATCAGCCCCTTCGAGCTGGAGAGCGCGCTGCTGGAGCACGAGGCGGTCGCCGAGGCCGCCGTCGTGCCCGCGCCCGACCCGGTGCGGCTCTCCGTGCCCAAGGCGTACGTGGTGCTCGCGGCCGGCTGGGAGCCGGGCGCCGCCGCCGCGGAGGCGATCTTCGCGCACTCCCGCGCCGTGCTCGCCCCGTACAAGCGCGTCCGGCGGCTGGAGTTCGCCGACCTGCCCAAGACCGTCTCCGGCAAGATCCGCCGCGTGCAACTGCGCGAGGCGACCGCCGCCGGATCCGCCGACGAGTACCGCGAGGAGGACCACACATGACCGCAGAGCCGTCCTACACCGGCGGCACCGGCACCACCGCCCTGCTGGGCGACACCATCGGTGCCAACCTGGACCGCGCCATCGCCGCCCACCCCGACCGCGAGGCCCTTGTCGACGTGGCCTCCGGGCGCCGCTGGACCTACGCCGAGTTCGGCGCCGCCGTCGACGAGGTGGCGCGCGGGCTGCTCGCCCGCGGCGTCGCCAAGGGCGAGCGCATCGGCATCTGGGCGGTCAACTGCCCGGAGTGGGTGCTGGTGCAGTACGCCTCGGCCCGTATCGGCGCGGTGATGGTCACCATCAACCCCGCCTACCGGGTGCACGAGCTGGAGTACGTCCTCAACCAGTCCGGCATCTCCCTGCTGGTCGCCTCGCTGGCGCACAAGAACAGCGACTACCGCCGGATGGTCGAGCAGGTGCGCGGCAGTTGCCCCGCCCTGCGCAACGTCTTCTACATCGGCCACGCGGGCTGGGGCCGGCTCATCGAGGCCGGCCGCGCCGTGCCCCCGGAGCGGGTCCGCGAGCGCGAGGCGCTGCTGTCCTGCGACGACCCGGTCAACATCCAGTACACCTCCGGCACCACCGGCTTCGCCAAGGGTGCGACGCTGTCGCACCACAGCATCCTCAACAACGGCTTCTTCGTCGGCGAGACGCTGGGCTACACCGAGCAGGACCGGGTCTGCATCCCCGTCCCGTACTACCACTGCTTCGGCATGGTCATGGGCAACCTCGCGGCGACCAGCCACGGCGCCTGCATGGTCATCCCCGGGCCCTCCTTCGACCCCGCCGCCGCCCTCGCGGCCGTCGAGCAGGAGCGCTGCACCTCCCTCTACGGGGTGCCCACCATGTTCGTCGCCGAGCTGGCCCTGCCCGACTTCGCCCTGTACGACCTGACGTCGCTGCGCACCGGGATCATGGCCGGCTCGCCGTGCCCCGTCGAGGTGATGAAGCGGGTGGTCAACGAGATGCACATGGCGGAGGTGACCATCTGCTACGGCATGACCGAGACCTCCCCCGTCGCCACCCAGACCCGGCGCGAGGACGACCTGGAGCGCCGCACCGCCACCGTCGGCCGCGTCCTGCCGCACATCGAGGTCAAGGTCGTCGACCCGGTCACCGGCGTCACCATGCCCCGCGGCACCACCGGCGAACTGTGCACCCGCGGCTACAGCGTCATGCAGGGCTACTGGGAGCAGCCCGAGCGCACCGCCGAGGTCATCGACGCCGGCCGCTGGATGCACACCGGCGACCTGGCGCGGATGCGCACGGACGGCTGCGTGGAGATCGTCGGCCGGATCAAGGACATGATCATAAGGGGCGGCGAGAACGTCTACCCGCGCGAGATCGAGGAGTTCCTGCACACCCACCCCAAGATCGCCGACGTGCAGGTGGTGGGCGTGCCGGACGAGACGTACGGGGAGGAGATCCTCGCCTGCGTGATCCTCAGCGATCCGGGGCACGCGCTCTCCCGGCGCGAGCTGGCCCACTACTGCGAGAACCGGCTCGCCCACTACAAGATCCCGCGGCATCTGCGGATCATGGAGGAGTTCCCGATGACGGTCAGCGGGAAGGTGCGGAAGGTCGAGCTGCGGGAGCAGTTCAGTGCTGCGGAATAGCGGCGGCCCGCGGGTACTTGGGACTGCTATGACGATCTTGCACTACGTCGGCGGTCCCACCGCGCTCCTCCGGCTCGGCGGGGTCCGGCTGCTGACCGACCCGACGTTCGATCCGCCCGGCGAGTACCCCGTGGGCGGGCGGCGGCTGGTGAAGACCGAGGGCCCGGCGATAGCCCCGGCCGACCTCGGCCCGGTCGACGCGGTGCTGCTCTCGCACGACCAGCACCCGGACAACCTCGACCGGGCCGGGCGCGAGTGCGCCGCCGCCGCGCCGCTGGTGCTCTCCACGGCGTCGGCGGCGGAGCGGCTGCGCGGCCCGGTGCGGGGGCTGCCGGCGTGGGAGTCGTACGCCGTCGGCCCGGTCCGCGTCACCGCGGTGCCCGCGCTGCACGGCCCGCCCGGCACCGAGCATCTGACCGGCGAGGTCACCGGGTTCGTGCTCACCGGGGACGGGCTGCCCACGGTCTACGTCAGCGGCGACAACGCCTCGCTCGACGTGGTCCGTACGATCGCCGCCCGCCTCGGCCCCGTCGACATCGCCGTGCTCTTCGCCGGCGCCGCGCAGACCCCGCTGCTCGGCGCCGCGCACCTTACCCTCACCAGCGAGCACGCCGCCGCGGCGGCCGCGGTGCTCGGGGCGCACGACGTGGTGCCGCTGCACTTCGAGCACTGGGGGCACTTCACGCAGGGTGCCGACTCGCTGGTCGCCGCCTTCGACGCGGCGGGGCTCGGCCACCGGCTGCGGCTGCCGCGGCCGGGGGAGGCGGTGGAGCTGTAGCCGCCCGTCAACCCGCCGCGGGCGCCGCGATCTTCAGCTCCGCCAGCCTGCGGAAGGACTCCAGCCGGGCGTCCTCGTCGGGCGTGTGCAGGGAGACCAGCAGCTCGTCGGCGCCGCTGCGGGCGACGAGGTCGCCGAGGGCGGCGGCCACCTGCGGGCCGGTGCCGGACACCTGGGACTGGCGCGCCTCGTCGAGATAGCGGGCCTCGCGCTCGGTGAGCGTACGGGCCCGTATCTCCTCCGCAGGCGTCAGCGGGGGGAACTCCCCGCGGGTGCGCGACCAGACCGTCGCCCACGCCTCCGGCAGCAGCAGATCGGCGGCCTCCTCCGCCCCGTCGGCCACCGCGGCGGCGACCGCCACGACGACGTACGGCACGGCCTGCTGCGCCGAGGGCGTGAACGCCTCGCGGTAGCGCCCGACGGCCCGCAGCAGCTTCTCCGGGCGCCGGCCCGCGCCGATCACCAGCGGCAGCCCGTGCGCGGCGGCGACGTCGGCGCCGCCGTCGATGGCCAGCACGTACGCCGGCACCCGCAGCCCCTCCG
The DNA here is from genome assembly GCF_042874195.1 of Streptomyces sp. NPDC004134. NCBI lineage: Bacteria > Bacillati > Actinomycetota > Actinomycetes > Kitasatosporales > Streptomycetaceae > Streptomyces > Streptomyces sp. NPDC004134. The sequence continues at coordinate 95,454 of NZ_JBIAMS010000011.1, forward strand.
CCGGTACGGCGTGCACCCCCGGGTACGCCGGCTGCGCGCCCTCGAACCAGCGCAGCAGCTCCGCCAGCGCCGCGCCGAAGTCCCCCGCGTCCGCCATCCCGTGGCCCAGCGCGCGCCGGATGCCGTCGGTGAAGCCCAGCGAGCGGCCGAGGCCCATGTCGATCCGGTCGGGGAAGAGCGAACCCAGCACCCCGAACTGCTCGGCGACGACCAGCGGCCGGTGGTTGGGCAGCATCACGCCGCCGGTGCCGACCCGGATCCGGGACGTGGCGGCGGCGACGGCGGCGGCCAGCACGGTCGGCGCGGAGCCCGCGACGCCGGGGACGCTGTGGTGCTCGGAGACCCAGAAGCGGCGGAAGCCGTACCCCTCCACCCGCTGCGCGAAGCGGACGGTGCCGCGCAGCGCGTCGGCCGGGTCCTGGCCTTTGCGCCGCAGTGACCGGTCGAGCACGGAGAGGGGGATGTCCATGATCCGTACAACACCACGGACCGCTCAGGATTCCCTTGCGTCGTGGACGAGAAGGGCGATCTGGACACGGTTGTTGAGGTCGAGCTTGGTGAGGATGCGCGAGACGTGGGTCTTCACGGTCGGCACGCTCATGTACAGCTCGGCGGCGATCTCCGCGTTCGACCGGCCGCGGCCGACCGCCACGGCGACCTCCCGCTCGCGCTCGCCGAGCGCGGCGAGACGGCGGCGGGCGTGCTCCTCGGCGCGTGCGGGTCCCTCGGTGCCGGCGCCGGAGACCTGGGCGATGAGCTGCTGGAGCACCGCGGGCGACAGCGCGGGCTCGCCGGCGGCGACCTTGCGTACGGCCGCGACGATCTCCCGGGGCGGGGTGTCCTTGAGCACGAATCCCGCGGCGCCCGCGCGCAGGGCCCGCAGCACGTGCTCGTCGGTGTGGAACGTCGTCAGCACCAGCACCTCCGGCGGCTCCGCGCGCCGTCGCAGTGCCTCGGTGGCGGCGAGGCCGTCGAGGTGCGGCATACGGATGTCCATGAGCACGACGTCGGGCGCGTGCGCGGCCACGAGCGCCGGGACCTCGCCGCCGTCCGCGGCCTCGCCCACGACGTCGATGTCGCCCGCCCCGCCGAGCATCAGCCGCAGCCCGGCCCGGACGAGGGGGTCGTCGTCGACGAGGAGGACGGCGATACGGGCAGCGGGATCCGCGGAGTCCGCGGGATCGGCGGTCTGGTCGGGCACGCGCCCACCCTAGCGGCGCGGGCCGACGGGGCTCATTCCGTACGGGACGGGCGGCCCCACGGGAGCCAGGCGCGCAGGTGGAAGCCGTCGCCGTCGGCCGTGTGCACCAGCCGCCCGCCGGCCAGCGCGGCCCGCTCGGCCAGCCCGATGAGGCCCTGCCCGGCCCCGGGGATGGGGCCGGCCGCGGCGCCGTGCACGGCGCCGCCGGGCCCGGGCACGACCGGCTTCGCCGCGCGGGCGGGCCCGGGGTGCACGACGGCGGCGGAGCCGTGGCTGCGCCTGGCCGCCGGGTACGGGCCCGCCGCAGTCCGGACGCGAGGGGAAGGACCGGTATCGCCGTCGACGGCGCGGTGCCCGGCCCCGGCGTGGCGGGGCACCGCGGCGGCGGGCCGGCCGCCGCCGCGCGGGCCCGCGCTCTGCCCGTTCGCACCTGCCCGGCCGCCGGAGGCGGCACCCGCGCCCGCCCCCCTCGGACGTCCGGCCGCCCGCAGCGCCGCGCCCGGTTCCGCCTCCGCCTCCCTGCCCGCCTCCCTGCCTGTCTCCCCGGCCGCGCCCGGCAGCGGGTTGCTCACCTCAACCGTCAGGCCCTTCTCCGGGCTGCCCGTCAGCGTCACGGTCACCTTCGTGCCCGCCGCGTGCTTGCGGGCGTTCGTCAGGCCCTCCTGCACGATGCGGTACGCCGTGCGCCCCGTCGCCGCCGGGACCGCCTCCGGAGCGGCGACGTCCGGTTCGTACGCGATGCGCATGCCCGCCCCGCCGGCCTCCGCCACCAGCCGGTCCACGTCCCCGAGCGTCGGCTGCGGACGCCCGGCGCCCGCGCCCGAGTCGGCCGGTGCGCGCAGCACGCCGATCACGTCCCGCAGGTCCTGCAGTGCCTCGTGCGCGCTGTCGCGGATCACGCCCGCCGCGCGGGCGACCTCCGCCGGCGGGGCGCCCGGGTGGAACTCCAGCGCCCCCGCGTGCACGCTCAGCAGCGACAGCCGGTGCGCCAGCACGTCGTGCATCTCCCGCGCGATCTCCTCCCGGGCCCGCCGCTGCGCCTGCTCCGCGCGCAGCGCCGCGTCGGCCTCCGCCTGCTCGGCGCGCTCGCGCAGCGAGGCGACGAGCTGCCGGCGGGAGCGCCGGTAGAGGCCCCAGACCACGGCCGCCGTGACCAGCGAGAAGTACGCCACTCCCGCGCCGGTCCGCGGGTCCTGCGGGTCCGGGACGCTGGCGAGGAAGCCCACGAGCCGGGCGCAGACGAGGGCCGCGATCCAGCCGGTGGCGCGCAGCGGGCGGTGCGCCGCGACGGTGAAGACCGCCACCAGCGTCGGGCCGATGAAGAAGTGGCCGAAGGAGTCGGCGACGAGCAGCGCCACCGCCAGCGGCACCGGCCAGCGGCGCCGCAGCAGCAGCGCCAGGCAGGCCACCCCGGCGGCCAGGGCCTCGGCGAAGAGCACGTTCTCCGAGGCGCGGGCGCCGTCCTCCGGCAGCGCGGAGTCGGCGGACAGGAGCGAGAAGGCCCCGGCGAAGAGGACGAGGCCGGCGTCGGCGAGCCGGTCCCGCCGGGTGCTGCCGGCGGCGCGGGTCTCGGAGGCGGTACGGGGCATACCGGCCAATCTACGGTCGTCCGCCCGCCTCGGCGCCCCCCGAGGACCGCACCGAGACCTTCGTACGACCGCGGCGGCCCGCCCGCATACTTTGGTCGCCGCCCCCGGACCGCCCCGTCAGCCGCGCCGGGCGGCGCCCGTGCGGATCAGCTCGTCCCCCGGGTCGTTGACCGGCTGCGGGGTGCCCGTGAGGTCCATCACGTACAGCGGCAGCCGCAGCTCGTCGGCCCGGGTACGGGCCTCGCGGGTGTAGCCGGCGAGGGAGAAGAAGACGGCGAGCGCCGAGGAGTTCAGCCCGCTGAGCCACACGCACTCGACGTGCCGCAGCGCCGTGGGCGTCGTCGTCGGGTCGACGTGGGCGACCACGCCCGCGCCGCGCACGTCGACGCCGGAGGCGGGCCGGTCCTCGTTCTTCACCAGGTCCGTGAAGCCCAGCCAGCGCAGGTACTGCGCCGCGGCCGTCACCGCGTCGCCGGTGTTGCGGATGGTCACGGGGCGGAACGCGGGCCGCCGCGGCGCCGCCGGCCGGGGCGGAACGCCGGCCGGGGCCGGCGCGGGCGGTGCGGCCGCCGGTGCGGGCGGGACCGGCGGCACCGGCGGGGCGGCGGGCCGGGGGCGGCGGGACTGCGCCGGGGCCACCGGCAGCCGTACCACCGCGCCGCAGTCGCACGACAGCTCCGGCCGCGGCCACTCGTCGCGCCGGTCGCAGACGGGACAGCGCACCGTCACCCACGAGTCCTGCCACGTGCGGTGCTTGAGCTCCACCGGCACCCCGCCGCGCAGCAGCGGCAGCGTCAGCGGGGCGCCGCAGGCGCAGGGGAACGTGCTCGGGGTGTACGCGTGCTCGCGCCGGCAGGCCGGGCAGCGCACCGGCACGCTCTCTGGCATGGGAAGTGCTCCTGGTTCTGGGCCCCGTGGTGGGTTCCGCCCTCCAGCATCCCTTACGCATCGGGCTCTTGACGCCGACTTGACCCGCTTCTAGATTGCTTCCATATAGCAGAACTCAAATTCCGTAATACGGAAAAGCTCAGGGAAGAAGCAGGTGCACGCGATGCCTCGTATGACAGCCGCGCGCGCGGCGGTGGAGATCCTCAAGAAGGAAGGCGTCCAGGTCGCGTTCGGCGTCCCGGGAGCGGCGATCAACCCGTTCTACGCGGCCCTCAGGGCGGCCGGCGGCATCGGCCACGTGCTCGCGCGGCACGTCGAGGGCGCCTCGCACATGGCCGAGGGCTACACCCGCGCCCGGGCGGGCGGCATCGGCGTGTGCATCGGCACCTCGGGCCCCGCCGGCACCGACATGATCACCGGGCTGTACTCGGCGATCGGCGACTCCATCCCGATCCTGTGCATCACGGGACAGGCGCCGACGCCCGTGCTGCACAAGGAGGACTTCCAGGCCGTCGACATCGCGGCGATCGCCGCCCCCGTCACCAAGAAGGCCACCACCGTGCTCCAGGCCGCGCAGGTGCCCGGCGTCTTCCAGCAGGCGTTCCACCTGATGCGCTCCGGCCGCCCCGGGCCCGTGCTCGTCGACCTGCCCACCGATGTCCAGCTCACCGAGATCGAGTTCGACCCGGACACGTACGAGCCGCTGCCCGTGTACCGGCCCGCCGCCACCCGGGCGCAGGCGGAGAAGGCCGTCGCGATGCTGTGCGCCGCCGAGCGCCCGCTGATCGTCGCCGGCGGCGGCGTCATCGGCGCCGACGCCTGCGCGGAGCTGGTGGAGTTCGCGGAGCTGACCGGCACCCCCGTCGTACCGACCCTGATGGGCTGGGGCGCCCTCCCCGACGACCATCCGCTCAACGCCGGCATGGTGGGGCTGCAGACCTCCCACCGGTACGGCAACGAGAACTTCCTCGCCGCCGACTTCGTCCTCGGCATCGGCAACCGCTGGGCCAACCGCCACACCGGCTACCGGCTCGACGTCTACACCGAGGGCCGCACCTTCGTCCACGTCGACGTCGAACCCACCCAGATCGGCCGGATCTTCGCCCCCGACTACGGCATCGCCTCCGACGCCGGCGCCGCGCTGCGGCAGTTCACCGAGGTCGCCCGCGAACGGAGCGCCGCCGGCCGGCTGCCGGACCGCGCCGCGTGGGCCGCGGCCACCCAGGAGCGCCGGGCCCGGCTCCAGCGCCGTACCCACTTCGACGACGTGCCGATGAAGCCGCAGCGGGTCTACGAGGAGATGAACAAGGCGTTCGGCCCCGGCACGCGCTACGTCACCGCCATCGGCCTCTCCCAGATCGCCGGCGCCCAGATGCTCCACGTCTACCGGCCGCGGCACTGGATCAACTGCGGCCAGGCAGGGCCGCTCGGCTGGACCGTGCCCGCCGCCCTCGGCGTCGCCACCGCAGAACCGGAGGCGCTGGTCGTCGGGCTCTCCGGGGACTACGACTTCCAGTTCCTGGTGGAGGAGCTGGCGGTCGGCGCCCAGCACCGCATCCCGTACGTGCAGGTGCTCGTCAACAACTCGTATCTCGGCCTGATCCGGCAGGCCCAGTTGGGCCTGGACATGAACTTCCAGGTCAACCTGGAGTTCGAGAACGTCAACTCGCCTGAGCTGGGCGGCTACGGCGTCGACCACGTCAAGGTCGCCGAGGGGCTGGGCTGCAAGGCGATCCGGGTCACCGAGCCGGGCGAACTGGGCGCCGCGTTCGCCCATGCGCGCAAGCTGGCGGCGGAGCACCGGGTGCCGGTGGTGGTGGAGGCGATCCTGGAGCGGATCACCAACATCTCCATGAGCACCACGGCGGACATCAGCGACGTCCGCGAGTGGGAGGACCTGGCCACCGAGCCGTGGCACGCCCCCACGTCGATCCTGCCGCTGAAGAGCTGACGGCGGCCACCCGCGAGCGGACGGCCCTCGCCCCGGACGGGGGGCGAGGGCCGTCCTCTGCCTTCTGTCTCTGCCGTGTGCGCCTTCCGGCTGCGGCTGCGGCTGCGGCTGTGCCTGCGACTGCGTCTACGGCTGTGCCTGCGACTTCGTCCTCGTACGGGGTCCGCGTCAGACCTCGCCGCCGGAGAGGCGCTCCACCCCGCGCAGCAGCGCGGAGTGGTCGAGGCCGCCGTCGCCCTGCGCGCGCAGCGCGGCGACGAGCTGGGCGACGACCGCGCCGACCGGCAGCGCGGCGCCGACGTTCCGGGCGGCGTCCGTGACGATGCCCATGTCCTTGTGGTGCAGGTCGATGCGGAAGCCGGGCCGGAAGTCGCGGCCCAGGAAGTTGTCCTTCTTGCGGGCCAGCACGGTGGAGCCGGCCAGGCCGCCGCCGAGGACGTCGAGCGCGGCCGCCAGGTCCACGCCGGACTTCTCCAGGAAGACCACGGCCTCGGCGCACGCCTGGATGTTGACCGCGACGATCAACTGGTTGGCGGCCTTGACCGTCTGGCCCGCGCCGTGCGGCCCGCAGTGCACGATCGTCCGGCCCAGCGCCTCGAAGACCGGCCCGGCCCGCTCGAAGTCGGCCTGCTCGCCGCCGACCATGATGGACAGCACCGCCTCGACCGCCCCGGCCTCGCCGCCGGAGACGGGGGCGTCGAGCACCCGGATCCCGCGCTCGGCGGCGTTCTTCGCCAGGTCCACGGAGGTCTGCGGGGTGATCGAGGACATGTCGACGAGCAGCGCGCCGCTCCGGGCGTGTGCCAGGATCCCGTCCGGCCCGTACGCGACGGCCTCCACCTGCGGCGAGGCGGGGACCATCGTGATGATCACGTCCGCGTCCGCGACGGCCTCGGCGATCGAACCCGCGACCGTGCCGCCGGCCTTGGCCAGCCGGTCGAGCTTGTCCTGCTCCAGGGTGTAGCCGGTGACCCGGTAGCCCGCCGCGATCAGGTTCTCGGACATGGGGGAGCCCATGATGCCGAGGCCGATCCAGGCGATCGCGGGCAGACCGGCCCCGGGGGCCGCGGAGTTGGTGGTCATGGGGTGGTGCCTTTCTGCTCTGGCCGCGAGCGCGGGGGTACGGGACGCGCGGGCGGCGGGCGGCGGGTCAGCGGGGGAGCCAGCCGAAGGACTCGGCGCTCGGCCGGTCGCCCGGCTTGTACTCCAGGCCCACGTGTCCGTCGTACCCGGCGGCGGTGAGCCGGTCCAGCAGCGCGGCCAGCGGCAGGGCGCCGGTGCCGGGGGCGCCGCGGCCGGGGTCGTCGGCGATCTGGACGTGCCCGGTGCGCCCGGTGTGGGCGTCGATGACCTGCTCCAGGTCCGCGCCGTTCCTCGACAGGTGGTAGAGGTCCATCAGGAAGCGGGCGTTGCCCAGGCCCGAGGCGGCGTCGACCTTGTCGGCCACCGCGACCGCCGCGGCCGCGTCGAGCAGCGGGTAGTGCGGGGACTCGGGCTCGTTCAGCGCCTCGATCAGCAGGACGGCGCCGGCCCGGTCGGCCGCGCGGGCGGCGAGCACCAGGTTCTCCAGCGCGAGCAGATCCTGCTCGGCGGCTGTGACGCCCTCGACGCGGTTGCCGTAGAGGGCGTTGAGCGCGGTGCACCCGGTGGCGGCGGCGAAGCCGGCGGCCACGTCGACGTTCGCGCGGAACCGCTCGGACTCCGCGCCGGGCACGGAGAGCGCGCCGCGGTCGGGGCCCGGCAGCCGGCCGGCGTAGAAGTTGAGTCCGGTCAGCCGGGTGCCTGCCGAGTCGAGCGCGGCGCGCAGGGCGTCCAGCTCCGCCTGTTCCGGGACGGGCGCGTCGGGCCAGGGCCACCACAGCTCGACGGCGTCGAAACCGGCCGCGGCGGCCGCGGCCGGGCGTTCGAGCAGCGGAAGCTCGGTGAACAGGAGCGAGAGGTTCACTGTGAAGCGCTGATCGCCGAAGCCCATGAGGGTCCGCACTCCTTCCGCATCTCGGAAGTATCCTTCTGAATAACGGAAACTCTGCCGGTTCGGTGCGAGCACTGTCAAGGCGGCGGCCTACGCGAGGGGAAAGTCGAAGTAGGTGTCCGGATAGGGCTCGTCGTTCAGGGTGTAGTGCCACCACTCGCACGCGTAGGAGCTGAAGCCGCACGTCTCCATGAGGGAACGGAGCCTGGCACGGTTTCCCGCCTCGCGTTCCGTGATCCCCGGTGCGCCGTGGTGCGAGCGGGGATCCATCAGGTCGTGGTCGCCGCCCATGGGGGCGAGTTCACCGGTGCCGAGATGGAAGAGAGTGAGGTCGACGGTGCTGCCCCGGCTGTGGCCCGACCGGGCGGCGACGTAGCCCCGCTCGAACATCTCGGCCCGCCCGATGTTCGGGTAGTGCCGCTGCTTGGTGCGTCCGTCCTCGGGCTCTGCCGACCAGCGCAGGAAGCGGTCCACGGCCCGCTGCGGACGGTAGCCGTCCCAGAGCAGCAGGCCGAAGCCGCGGGCCGCCGCCTTCTCCCGCACCCTGCCCAGGGCCGCGCCCAGGGCCCTGGTGCCGGCGATGCGGTTGACCAGGTATCCGTCCACCGGCCTCCCGGTGAAGTTGTCCCAGGTGGCGTACTTGGCATCCCATCGCAGCCCGGGTACCAGCTCGTCCAGGAACGCGAAATCGTCGTTCACCGCGCATGTCCCGTCAGGGCAAGGGAGATCAGGCGGTCGGTCACCTGGGAGAGCGGCAGCCCCGCGGCCGCCATCATCCTCGGGTACCGGCTGTAGGAGGTCATGCCGGGAAGGGTGTTGACCTCGTTGAGGACCACCTCTCCCTCGTTCGTGAGGAACAGGTCGACGCGCGCCAGCCCCCTGCATCCCAGGGCGCGGTACACGGCCTTCGCGGTGTCCCGGACGAGCGCGCGCGATTCCGCCGGGATGTCCGCGGGCACGACGGGCGTGGAGTTCTCGGAACCGCTCTCCGGATCCGCCTCCTGGTGGATCTTGAAGAAGCCGTGCGACAGCGCGATCCGGTCCACCTCGCCCGCGATCAGATCCAGGTCGTTGCCCAGGATCGCGCACCCCACCTCGCTGCCGGCCACCGCCTCCTCGATCAGCACCTTCGCGTCGTACTGCCGTGCCGTCTTCACCGCACTCGGCAGCTCCGCGGGCCCGGACACCTTGCTGACGCCGAAGGACGAGCCGGACCGGGCCGGTTTGACGAAGACGGGATACGTCAGCCGGCCGGGGTCGACGGCGTCGTCCGCCGTGACCGTCCAGAACTTCGGCGTGGCGATTCCCGCGCTCGCGACGACGCGATAGGCGAGCGATTTGTCCATGCACACGGCGGAGCTCTGGACGTCACAGCCGACGTAGGGGATGCCGGTGAGTTCCAGCAGACCCTGGATCGCGCCGTCCTCGCCGAGCCTGCCGTGCAGCACGGGCAGGACGACGTCCAGGCCGATCGTGCCGTATCGTCCCTGCTCCAGCACGAGGAGTCCGCCCACGCCGCGGTCGGGTGACAGCAGCGCCGGCCGGCAATTGCCCTTCTCCCAGTCCTGGCCGGGTCCTTCGCAGAGCTTCCAGGCGCCGCTCTGTGTGATCCCGACGTAGAACGGCTGGTACTTTTCGAGATCGAGGCTCCGGGCGACCTGCTGCGCGGATTTCACGGAGACGGGGTGCTCCTCCGAGCTGCCGCCGAAGACGATTCCGACCTTGATCTTAGCCACGCTGATTCCTGCTTTCGAAGGCAAGGCAATTGGTGAGGGAATTCTCGACCGTGTCGCTCAGGGCGTGGTCGGTGTAGTAGGCGGTGTGCGGGCTGATGAGCACGTTCGGAAGTTCCTGGAGCCGCGGCAACGGACCGGTGGCGACGGGTTCTTCTCTGCGGTCGGCATAGAAGATTCCTTCCTCGCCTTCCACGACGTCCAGCGCGGCACCGCCCAGCCTGCCGTCCTCCAACGCGGACAACAGGGCCCCGGTTTCCAGCAGTGACCCGCGTCCGGTGTTGACGATGACGGCACCGTGCTTCATCACCTTGATGCGCCGGTGGTCGAGGAGATGGTGGGTATCCGGGGTGAGCGGTGTATGCAGCGTCACCAGGTCGCTCAGCCGCAGCAGTTCGTCGAGCGGAACGTAGTCCGCGGCGGTGCCGGCACGGGTGTCATGGGCGAGGATCCGGCAGCCGAAGCCCCGCAGCCGGTCGATGACCGCCGTACCGATGCGCCCCGTCCCGACGACCCCGACGGTCAGATCGCGCAGTTCCCTCCCGCGCACCTCATGCAGCCTGTAGTCGTGGGCATCGGTACGGCGGATGGTGGACTTCGCGTGCCGCACCGCCATCAGCATGAGCATGAGGGTGTAGTCGGCCACGCTGTCGGGCGAATAGGCGACGTTCTCCACGGAGATGCCGACGCTCTCCGCATACTCGACATCGATGTGGTTGCATCCGATGCTTCTGGTCGAGACGTAGGCGACGCCGGCCCGGCTGAGCGCACGAAGAAGGGAACCGGTGACGCGGGTCTTGTGGTCGACGCTGATGCACCGGTTTCCGCGGGCGAGTGCTGCGTTGGCCTCCGAGAGCGCCGCCGCGGTGAGGGTCGGCACCACGCCCAGGCGCGGCGCCAGCTCCCGGACCAGCATTTCCTCGTCGCGCCCGCAGCCGTAGAACGTGATACCCGCCGTGGCGACGGCCGGCGGTTCGCTGTAGGTCATGCCTGCAGTCAAAGAGACCGGGTGTTGCCGGGGCGTATCCTCTTTCCCATATCCCGGCGATATGTTACTGGTTGGTGTCGGCCGGGGCATATCGTCGGCATATCGAAATCCGCATACGCGCCCGCAACACCGTGCTTCCTTGACTGGACGCGTGACCCACAGCGAACGAGCCTCTTCCTATCTCTATCTCTCCGGCCTCGCTCCCGCTGCCCGGCTTCCGCGTCGCGCGGGTATCGTCCCGCTCGGCCTCCGCGAGATCGCCGCGGTCGTCGGCGGGACGATCGAGGGCGACGGTGCCGTGACGGTGACCGCCCCGGCCGTGCTCGACGGGCGGCAGGCCGAGCCGGGCGGCCTCTTCGTCGCCGTCGCCGGGGAGCGTGTCGACGGCCATGACTACGCCGGGCAGGCCGGCCGGGCCGGTGTGGTGGCCGTGCTCGGTTCCCGGCCGACGCCGCTGCCCACCGTCGTCGTCGAGGACGTCCAGGCGGCGCTGCAGCGGCTGGCCGCCCACGTCGTGGCCCGGCTGCGCCGCGGGCTGACCGTCTTCGGGCTGACCGGCTCTCAGGGCAAGACCGGCACCAAGGACCTGCTGGCGGCCGTGCTGTCCGGCACCGCGCCGACGACCGCCACGATCGGCTCGCTCAACAACGAGCTGGGGGTGCCGCTGACCATGCTCCGCGCCGACCTCGGCACCCGCTTCCTCGTGCTGGAGATGGGCGCCCGCCGCATCGGCGACATCGCCGCGCTCACCGGCCTGGTCGCCCCCGACGTCGCCGTCGTCCTCAACGTCGGCCAGGCGCACCTCGGCGAGTTCGGCTCGCGCGGGGCCATCGCCACGGCCAAGGGCGAGCTGGTGCAGGGGCTCGCGCCCGGCGGCACGGCCGTCCTCAACGCCGACGACCCGCGGGTCGTCGCGATGCGCGCGCTCACCGACGGCCCCGTGCTCACCTTCGGCCGGGCGGAGCACGCCGACGTGCGGGTGGTCGACCTGTCGCTGGACGCGTACGGCCGGCCGTCCTTCACCATGCGGACCGCCGCTGCCTCGGCGCGCGTCACGCTGCCGCTCGTGGGCGCCCACCAGGCGCTGAACGCGTCCGCTGCCGCGGCGGCGGGACTGGCGGCCGGCGTCCCCCTCGACGTGGCCGCGCAGGGGCTGGCCACCGCGTCGTTGTCGAAGTGGCGCATGGAACTGCGCGAACTCCCCGGCGGCGTGACGCTGCTGAACGACTCGTACAACGCCAACCCCGACTCCGTCCGCGCGGCCCTGGACGCGCTGTCGGCGATCGAGGGCGGGCGCCGCGTCGCCGTCCTCGGCGAGATGCTGGAGCTGGGCGAGGAGAGCCGGGCCGCGCACCGGGCCGTCGGCGCGTACGCCGCTTCCCGGGCCGACCTGGTGCTCGCGGTCGGCGAGGCCGCCCGGCCGATCGCCGACGGCGCGGGGGAGCGGGCGGTGGCGCTGGCCGGCAACGACGCCGCCGTCGACTGGCTGCGCGGCAACCTCATCGCCGGTGACGTGGTGCTCGTCAAGGCGTCCCGCGGGGCGGGACTCGACGAGGTCGCCGCCGCGCTCGCGTAGCGGGTGGGGCGAGCCGGGAGATCCGTGCCGCCCCGCCGCCGTACGGACGCCCCGGTCACGGCGGGCCGGCGGCCGGATCCGGGCCCGGGCCCGGGAGTCGGCCGTGGCTCACGCCCGCCCCCGCCGCCTGCGGGACTCGCGCCGCTTCAGATAGAGGTCGAAGGCCCGGTAGACCATCGGCCGCAGCGGCAGATCCCACTCGCCGACGTACCGTACGGCCTGACCGCCGGTGCCGGCCTTGAACTGGACCAGCCCGATGTGCGGGTCGTCCGCGTCCAGGGTCGGGGTGATGCCGCGCAGGTCGTAGACGTCGCAGCCGGCCGCCAGCGAGTCGCGGATCATCGCCCACTGGCAGGCGTTGGAGCCGCGCACGTCGCGGTGCCGGGTGGAGGAGGCGCCGTAGGCGTACACCGCGTGGGCGCCGACGCGGACCAGGACCGCGGCGGCGACCAGGTCGCCCCGGTGCCGGGCCAGATAGAGCCTGATGCGCTCGGGGTCCTCGGCGCTCAGCGCGGCGAACATGGTCGTGAAGTAGCCCGCCGGCCGCGGTGTGAAGCGGTCCCGCTCGGCGGTGTGGGCGTACAGGTCGTGGAACGCCGCGAGGTCCTCGGGCCCCTCGCCGGCCGTGACCTCGACGCCCGCCTTGGCCGCCTTCTTGATGTTGCGGCGCCAGAGCTGGTTCATGCCCGCGAGCAGGTCGTCCTCGGTCCTGCCGGCCAGCGGGATCTCGAACTTGAACTGCGGATGCCCGGTCCCGAAGCCGTCCTCGGGGCTCTGCGGCAGCCAGCCGGCGTCCCGGAGCCGGCCGGCCACGCGGGTGCCGACCGGGTCGGCCCACTGCCCGGACACGTCGGTGAGGCGCTTGACGCCCGGGTCGGCGATGCCCTCCTTGACCTGGTCCGCGTTCCAGGTGGCGGTACGCACCGGAGGGCCGAGCCGGATCGCGAACGCGCCGTCCGCCTTGAGCCGGGCGGCCAGCGGGTCGAGCCACGCGCCGATCTCGCCGGTCCAGTCCACGGCCGGGCCCTCGGGCAGGTAGGCCAGCGTGAAACGGTCGAGCCGCGGCACCGGCCGGTGCAGGACGAGCCCGGCGCCGACCAGCTCCCGGCCGGCGTACCAGCCCAGGGACTCGCTGCGCCACTCGGTCTTGACGCGGCCCCACGCCGGGGTCTGCAGGAAGCTGGCCGACCGCTGCCGCCGTACGAACGCCAGGTGCTCGGCGGCGGTGATCGGCCGGACGGTCAGGCTCGGGCCCGGGACTCCCGGCCCTTGTCGGTGCGCGGTTCGGCCCGGCTCGCTGGAGGACATGCGGCCAGCCAAGACGGCCCGGTGTTGCCCGCACGTATGGGGTTTTCGATACGCCGGCGACATGTTCGGGCAGGTAGGGTCACGGGTCCGCCGGCCGGACGCGGGCGGTTTTCCATATCCGGACGATATGCCCCGACTCCTAGCATGAGTGCCATGCACGTTCTGACAGCCGAGGGCCGGCCCGGTCCGGCAGCGGGTGCGGCACCCGGCGCCGGACGGGAGAGGCGTGGCCGTGACTAGGCGGCCGGGGCTGAGCGTCCGCGTCAAACTCACCCTCAGCTACGCCGGGTTCCTCATGCTCGCGGGTGCCCTGCTGCTCGCCGCCATCGGACTGTTCCTCGTGCGGGAGGGGTGGCTGCAGACCAACGCGGAGGGGGCCTGGAGGGCGACCCCGGGCACCACCTTCGTACGCGGCTTCGCCCCCACCGCCGCCGCGGTCATGGTGTTCCTCCTGGGGTTCGGCCTCCTGGGCGGATGGATCCTCGCCGGCCGCATGCTCGCGCCGCTGACGCGCATCACCGACGCCACCCGCATGGCCACGAACGGATCGCTCTCCCACCGGATCCGGCTGCCGGGCCGCAGGGACGAGTTCCGCGAACTCGCCGACGACTTCGACACGATGCTCGCCCGGCTCGAAGCCCACGTGGCCGAGCAGCGGAGATTCGCGGCCAACGCCTCCCACGAGCTGCGTACGCCGCTCGCGATCTCGAAGTCTCTCCTCGACGTGGCCCACAACGATCCGACGCACGAGCCCGGCAGACTCGTCGACCGGCTGCGTACCGTCAACGCCCGCGCGATCGACCTCACCGAGGCGCTGCTCCTGCTCAGCCGGGCCGAGCAGCGGTCCTTCACCCGGGAGCACGTCGACCTGTCCCTGCTCGCGGAAGAGGCCACCGAGGCGCTGCTCCCCCTCGCCGAGAAGCGCGGTGTCACCCTCGAGACCTCCGGCGACATCGCCCCGGCGCTCGGGTCCCCGGCGCTCCTGCTGCAGTTGACCACGAACCTCGTGCACAACGCGATCGTCCACAATCTGCCCGCAGGGGGAGTGGTCCGGGTGCACACGCGCGTCCACCCCACCGGTGCGGTGCTCACCGTCGAGAACACCGGCGAGCACATCTCCCCGGAGCTGGCCCCGACGCTCACCGAACGGTTCCAGCGCGGCACCGAGCGCGTCCACGGCGACCGCGCGGGCGTCGGCCTCGGCCTGGCCATCGTCGAGACCCTCACCCACGCGCACGACGGAACGCTCACCCTCACCCCGCGCGCCGCCGGCGGGCTCCGGGTCACGGTGGAACTGCCGCCGGCAGCCCCGTACTCCCGCACCTGACGCACCCGGAGTCTCCGGGCCCCCGGATGTCACCGACCGTGCCGCCGTGCCTATCGTGCGTGAGGATGACCTACTCGGGAAGGAGGCGCATGGCACCCCGTGCCCTCTATGGTCCTCCCGTGCAGAGCGACGGAAGCGACGGCGGCACAGCCCGGCACCACCGACCGCGGCGGCGCGGCCGGGTGGTGCCGCCGGACCTGCTCGCCGCCGCCGGCTTCGCGGGGCTGACGGTGCTCACCGCGCTCGCGCCGCTGCCCGTACGCTCCCACCCGCCCGGCTGGCTCGTCGCCGCCGTCGCCGCGGCCACCGCCGTCGCGCCCGCGCTGCGCCGCTTATACCCGCTGCCCGCCTGCTGCGTGAGCCTGGCCGTCGCGGTGGCGGCGTGGCCGCTGGGCTGGGGGGCGGCAGGGTTCGCCGCCGTCGCGTACACGCTCTACCCGGTGGCGCTCACCCAGCCGCGCCGCGACGTGGCCGTGCGCGTCGTGGCCGCCGTGCTCGCCGCCGGGCCGCTGTGCCTGGCTGCCGCCGGGCTCTTCGGCGACGTACCCGTCCACCCCCAGACGCTCGGCTTCGCCGTGCTGCTGCCCGCCGGCGCCTGGGCCGCCGGGCGCGTGGTACGGGACCGGCGGCTGGCCGCCGCCCGCGCCGCGGAGGAGCTGGCGCTGCGCGCCGTCGCCAGTGAACGGCTGCGCGTGGCCCGCGAACTGCACGACGTCGTGACGCACAGCATCGGGCTCATCGCCGTCAGGGCGTCGGTGGCCAACCACGTGGCCGCCGAGCGCCCCGCCGAGGTCGTCGAGTCGCTGCGGGACATCGAGGCCATCAGCCGCGAGGCGCTGGCCGAACTCCGCAGCATGCTGCGGCTGCTGCGCGTCGACACAGGCGCCCCCGCCGACCCCCGCCCGGGCCCGCGCAACCTGGACCCGCGCAACCTGGACCCGACGCCGGGCGTCGGGGGACTCGGCGCGCTCGCCGACCGGGTGCGCGCCGCGGGCGTCGCGGTGGAGCTGACGACCCGCGGGCTCGACGACGTGCCCGCGGGCGTGGGCCTGTCGGTCTACCGCATCGCGCAGGAGTCGCTGACCAACGTGGTCAAGCACGCCGGGGTGGCGACCTGCCGCGTCGACGTCGAGGCCGACGGCAAGGACGTACGGATCGAGGTGACCGACGACGGCCGCGCCGCACACGACCGGGAGGCGCGGCCCGACGGCGGCCACGGGCTCGTCGGCATGCGCGAACGCGCCGCCATGTACGGCGGCGTGCTCGACGCGGGCCCGACGGCCGCCGGCGGCTACCGGGTGGTGGCCCGGCTGCCGTACGAGCCGGCGCCGGGAACCGGAGTCCGGTTGGGCGTGCCGGGACCCTGAGCCCGGGGAACGGTGACACGCACAGGCAGCGGGGGGGAAGCGATGGTGACACGGTGGAGACCCATGCCGTGGTGAAGGAGTGCCCCGAGCGGGGCGTCCAGGCCGCGTTGCGCTTACTCGCCGCACGGATACGCGACGACGTGCGGCCGGCGGAGGCGGTCACGCTGGCGTGCGAGCTGGCGGTCGCCCACCTCGGCGCCGCCGGCGCCGCCCTGCGTACGCTGCGGCGCGGCGCCGCGGCCGGCTGCCGGGCCCGGGCCGGCGAGCCCGCGGCCCCCGCGGTGCGCCGGCCGCTGGTCCACCAGGGCGAGGTCTACGGGGTGTTCAGCTTCCACGCGCCGCCGCGCGGCTGCGGCCTCGACACGTACGTGGACCAACTGGCCCCGATGGTCGCCGCACTGGTGCTGCGCGAGGAGCTGCGCCGCCGCGGCGACCAGGTCGTCGCCGCCCGGGAGGCGGAGCGGCACCGGCTCCGCCGCGACCTGCACGACGGCCTCGGCGGCAACCTCGCCAGCATCCGGCTGCGCCTGGAGACGGCGGCCGACCTGCTCGTGCACGAGCCCCGGGGCCGCCGCCTCGTCGCCGACGCCGCCCGCACGGCGGCCGGCATCAACGCCGAGATCCGCTCGGTCATCGACGACCTGCGGCCCCCCGACCTCGCCGAGGCCGGGCTCGCCGGCGCACTCGTCCGGCTCGCCGCGCGCCACGACGGCAGCGGCACGGAGGTACGGGCCCGGGTGCCGCGGCGGCTGCGCGCGCTGCACCCGGCGGTGGAGGTGGCCGCGTACCGGATCGCCGCCGAGGGGCTGACCAACGCGCTGCGGCACGCCGCGGCCCGTACCGTCCAGCTCGGGGTCTGGACCTCGGCCACGGCGCTGCGCCTGGACATCGCGGACGACGGCCCGGGCCGCCCGCCGCGGCGCCCGCTGGGCCTGGGCATCGCGTCGATGGCGCGGCGCGCGGAGGAGGTGGGCGGCACGCTGCGGATACTGCCGCGGACCGACCTGCCGCACGGGACGCTGGTGCGCGCGCTGCTGCCGGGAGGGACGGTATGACCGCGGTGCGGGTGTACGTCGTGGACGACCACCCGGTGTTCCGGGACGGGGTGCGGGTGGCGCTGGAGAACGTGCCGGACCTGGAGATCGCGGGCGAGTCGGGGGCGGGGGAGGACGCGCTGACGGCGCTGGCGGAGCCGGACGCGCGGGTGGACGTGGTGCTGATGGACCTCCATCTGCCGGGCTGCTCGGGGGTGGAGGCGACGCGGCAGCTCAACTCCCCGCGCCGCGGGGGGCCTTCGCCGCGGGTGCTGGTGATGTCGGCATCGGTGGAGGACGACGCGGTGGTGGCGGCGCTGCGCGCGGGCGCGTACGGGTACCTGGACAAGGCGGCGTCGCGGGCGGAGCTGCTGGGGGCGGTGCGGTGTGTGGCGGCGGGCGGCGCGGTCTTCAGCCCGGCGGTGGCGGAGCGGCTGAGCCGGTACTTCTCGGCGCTGCACACGGTGCCGGCGGGGCGGGCCTTTCCGCAGTTGACGCAGCGGGAGCGGGAGGTGCTCGACCTGATCGCGCGCAGCTACAACAACCGGCGGATCGCGCGGGAGCTGGTGCTGTCGGAGAAGACGGTGCGCAACCACATCTCGAACATCTTCACGAAGCTGGGGGTCCAGGACCGGATTGCCGCGATGCTGCGGGCGCGGGAGGCGGGGTTGGGGGAGTGACGTCGTGGTGACCTGCGGTCGGCGGTGGGTGGGAGGGGTTCCGTGGGGGTGCAGGACCGGATCGCGGTGACGTTGCGGGCGCGGGAGGCGGGGTTGGGGGAGTGAGCGGTTACCGGCGGGAGGGGGTTACCAGGCCGGTTTCGTAGGCGGTGATGACCAGTTGGATGCGGTCGCGGGCGTCCAGCTTCGTCAGGAGGTGGCTCACGTGGGACTTCACCGTCGGCAGGCTCAGCCCCAGCCGGTCCGCGATCTCCCCGTTCGCCAGCCCGCGCGCCACCAGCACCAGCACCTCCTGCTCCCGCACCGTCACCCGCGTCAGATCCCGCGGCAGGTCGGGCAGCGGCTCCGGCAGCCGGCTGAAGTGGCGGATCAGGCGCTGCGTCACCGACGGCGCCAGCAGCGCCTGCCCCCGGGCCACGACGCGGATCGCGCGCAGCAGTTCCGCCGGCGGGGTGTCCTTGAGCAGGAAGCCGCTCGCGCCCGCGCGCAGCGCCCCGTACACGTACTCGTCGAGGTCGAACATCGTCAGGATCAGCACCCGCACCCCGGCCGTCGCGGGTGAGCCGCAGATCTGCCGCGTCGCCTCGATGCCGTCGAGCTCCGGCATCCGTACGTCCATCAGCACCACGTCCGGCAGCTCCGCCGCCGCCAGTCCCACCGCCTCCGCCCCGGTCGCCGCCTCGCCCACCACGCTGAGCCCGGGCGCCGTCTCGACCAGCACCCGGAAGCTCCCGCGCAGCAGCGCCTGGTCGTCGGCGACCACGACTCGGATCGACATGTGTACACGCCCCGTCCCCGGCCCCCTGCGGGCGTGACGATACCCGGCGGTGCGTCACCACTTCGTCACGGGGGGTGCAACTCCGGCCAGAGGCGGGCCCCTTCCCCCGCCACGCGAAACGGGGGAAGGGGCACTGACGGCCCGCGAGTTCCGCGGGGCCGCGCGCCGTCTCGGACCGGCGTGCGGGCCCGCGCGAAGTGGCCGGTGGCGGGGCGGGGAGCCGGTGCGAGGCCCAGTCGCACCGCTTGCCGTGCCCGCCGCCTGCCGGCCGCTCGCGGCCGTGCGGCCCGGTGCCGACCTCCGGGCCGTCCTTCCCGGCACCCCGCCCCCAAGACGGGGCGCCGGAGTCTTCGTCTGCCCATCCGCCCGTCAGCCCGGCAGGTGTTCCTCGATGTCGTAGACCTGCGCCCAGGTCACGTCCGGTACGGCGGCGGGGCGGAAGGCGTTGGCGCGCGAGCCGAGCTGCACCCGGGCGGTGTGCGGCAGCCGCAGCGCCTCGTACCGGCGCAGCGCCTGCGCGGGAGTGGGGGCCGTGGCCAGGTGGTGGGCGAGGGCCACCGCGTCCTCCAGGCACTGGCTGACGCCCTGCCCGTGGTACGGCAGCATCGGGTGCGCGGCGTCGCCGAGGAGCGTGACGCGGCCGCTGCCCCAGCGCTTGAGCGGGGCGTGGTCGTACGGGGTCCACGACCGGATGCCGCCCGCCGCGGCCGTGATCGCCTTGACGTCCGGCGCCCAGCCGCCGAAGTCCGCCGCCAGCGCGGCGGGTTGGCCGCGTACCGCGCGCTGCCCCGCGGTCCGGCTCCGGAACGGCACCACGGCGACGAAGCCGATCTGCTC
This sequence comes from Streptomyces sp. NPDC004134, assembly GCF_042874195.1. NCBI lineage: Bacteria > Bacillati > Actinomycetota > Actinomycetes > Kitasatosporales > Streptomycetaceae > Streptomyces > Streptomyces sp. NPDC004134. The sequence goes on from NZ_JBIAMS010000011.1 coordinate 114,683, forward strand.
GCCCTCCGACACCGGCGCGGCCACCATGCGGGCCTCCGGGCCGAGCCACACCGTGATCCGGTCGCGGGCGAGCCCGGGCACCTCGTCGGCCTGGAGCGCGCCGCTGTAGGCGGTGGTGCCGTGGTAGACGCGCCGGGGCGTACCGATCAGCCGGGAGCGCACCAGCGAGCGCACGCCGTCGGCGCCCACCAGGACGTCGGCCGTCGCGCTGCCCCCGTCCGCGAACTCCAGCTCCACGCCGTCCGCCGTCTGGCTGAAGCCGGACAGCCGGCGGCCCAGCCGGATGCGCTCCTGCGGCAGCCGGGCGAGGAGCAGGTCGTACAACTCGTCGGTGAGCAGCGTGCAGTACGGGGCCGCGAAGGCGCCCGGGCCCATCCTCCCGAGCGGCTGGCGCCAGGTCAGCGAGCCGTCGCTCCACTCGCGGAACTCCAGCGCGATCGGCTGCACGGCGAGCGCGAGCAACTGCGTGCCCAGCCCCCAGCGCTGCAGGACGCGGGTGCCGTTGGGGGCGAGGTGCAGTGCCGTCTCGTCCTCGGGCAGCCGGGGCCGCTGTTCGTAGACGGCGACCTCCAGGCCCTGCCGGACGAGCGCCGCCGCCGCGGCGAGTCCGCCGAGCCCGGCGCCTGCGACAGCCACCCGCAGGTTCCTTGTCATGGGTTACCTCCCGGAATCACGCGGCTACGCTAGGCAACCCGCTGTCCCGGGCACCTGGGAGCGGCGCCCCGGCGCCGCCCGGCCGCCGCCGGAGCCGTGACCGGGCACGTATGCTGCTCGGATGCGACTCAGGGTGGAGTTCACGACCGAGCCGTTCGACCTGGAGGAGCCACCGCCGCACGCGGTGGCGGCCCGGGATCTGGTGGAGTCGGCGGACCTCGACGCCGTCGACGTCGGCCCGTTCGGCAACAGCGCGGAGGGTGGCGCGGAGGTCGTGCTCGACGCGGTGGACGAACTGCTGCGCAGGTCGCTGGCGTCCGGCGCCACCCGGATCTCGCTGCAGGTGAGCGTCGTCGGGGGCGCGCCGGAGGAGACGGGGAAGGCCGGCGCATGACGGTGCCCGCGGACCACCCGTTCGTCGCCGCGGTCAAGCCGCTGGTCGACGCGATGGGCGGGGAGATGGTGCCGCCGGAGGCGGCGGAGGGCGACGACGTCGTGCTGTCCTGGGAGGGCCGGCCGACGGTCGCGGTGCGGCTGCCCCATCTGGCGGACTCGCTGGACCACATGCTCGCGGAGCTGGAGCGCCGCCACGGCGTGCCGCTCGCGCGGCTCGACCGCAAGGCGAAGCAGCAGGTCGTACGGGTGCTGGAGACCCGCGGCGCGTTCTCCGTACGGCACGGGGTGGAGACGGTGGCCGGCGCGCTGGGCGTCAGCAGGTTCACCATCTACAACTACCTGAACAGGGAAGCCCGGCAGGGCCCGCCGCCGGAGGGCGGCTGACCCGGAAAATTCAACAAACTGTTGACGCGATGCGCCGGGGCTCATAGCTTGCGGCTGTGACTTCGCGCGTTCCGCCGGGCCTCGCCCGGCTCAACTCCGCCGACCGGCAGGCCGTTGCCGTGCTGCTGCACGAGGTGTGCGCGGCGGGCCCCTGGATCGAGACCGTGGCCGCGGGCCGCCCCTACCCGGACCCGGCGCACCTGTACGCCGCCGCCGAGGCCGCGCTCGCCGCGCTCGACGAGGCGGGGCTGGCCGAGGCGATGGCCGGGCACCCGCCCATCGGCAGGCCGGCGCCGGGCGATCCGGTGTCGGCACGCGAGCAGCGGGGCGTGGCGGGCGCGCCGGAGGAACTGCGGGCGGAGCTGCGGGAGCTGAACCTCGCGTACCAGGAGCGGTTCGGGCACGTCTTCCTGATCTGCGCGACCGGCCTGGGCGCCGTGCGGATGCGCGACGCGCTGCGCGCGCGCCTCGGCAACGCGCCGGAGCGGGAGCGGGAGATCGCCCGCGGCGAGCTGGGCAAGATCAACCGTATCCGGCTGACCCGCCTCGTCGAAGCAGAAGGAGCCTGACCATGAGCGTCGGCGCCACGTCCGTCTCCACGCACATCCTGGACACCAGCGTCGGCCGCCCCGCGGCCGGGGTCGCCGTCGAACTCTCCGTCAGAACCTGCGGTACGGGCGACGGGGACGCCGGCGGCTGGACCGCCCACGCCGCCTCCGCCACCGACGCCGACGGCCGCGTCCGGGACCTCCCGGCGCTGCCGGCCGGCGCCACCCACGTACGGCTGGTCTTCGCCACCGGCCCGTACCTCAGCGAACCAGCAGCCGAGGACCGGCAGGACGCCCCCGCGCACCGGGACGGCGGCGCGTTCTTCCCGGAGGTGGCGGTGGTCTTCGCCGTCGCCCCCGGCGAGCATCACCACGTGCCGCTGCTGCTCACCCCGTTCGGCTACTCCGTATACCGAGGGAGCTAGCAGATGGCAGACCGCCCCAAGACCGTGCGCGCCGCGCGCCCCGCGGTGCTCGGCCGCAACCAGTACGGCAAGGCCGAGACCCGCGTCGTCAAGGTCACCCGCGACGGCGGCACCCACCACGTACGGGACCTCAACGTCTCGGTCGCGCTGGCCGGCGACATGGACGAGGTCCACTACTCCGGCACCAACACCCACGTGCTCCCCACGGACACCACCAAGAACACCGTCTACGCCTTCGCCAGGCGCTACGGCATCGAGTCCCCCGAGGCGTTCGCGATCCACCTCGCCCGGCATTTCACCGGCACCCAGGAGGCGATCCACCGCGCCCGCATCCGCGTCGAGGAGTACGCCTGGGAGCGGATCGACGCCCCCGGCCGGCACTCCTTCGTACGCGGCGGCCGGCAGACCCGCGTCGCCCAGGTGACCTGCGACGGCGAGCGCCTCGAAGTCCTCGGCGGGCTCAAGGACCTGGTGGTCATGAACACCACCGCCTCGGAGTTCTGGGGCTACGCCAAGGACGCGTACACGACGCTCCAGGAGGACTACGACCGCATCCTCGCCACCGAGGTCTCCGCCTGGTGGCGGCACGGCTGGACCGGCGCGGCCGATGCCGCGGGCGCCGCCGGTGCCGGGCCGCCGCTGTGGGACGAGTCGTACGAGCAGACCGCGAAGCACCTCCTGGCCGCCTTCGCCGACACCTACTCGCTCTCGCTCCAGCAGAGCCTGTACGCCATGGGCGCGCGGGTCGTCGAGCACCGCCCGGAGATCGAGGAGATCCGCTTCTCCCTGCCCAACAAGCACCACTTCCGGGTCGACCTGGAGCCCTTCGGGCTGAAGAACGACGCCGCGGACGGCGCCGTCTACTTCGCCGCCGACCGTCCGTACGGTCTGATCGAGGCGACCGTCCTGCGCGCCGGCGCGGACGCCCGGATACCCGACGACATGACCAACCTCTGACCGCCGGCCACCCGCCGCCGGTGAAGGAAGCCGAGGAACCCATGGCAGCACGCCGCACCGTCGTCGAGAACTGCGCGATCGCCACCGTGGACACGGCGGGCACGGAGTACGCCTCCGGGCACGTCGTCGTCGCGGACAACCGGATCGAGTCGGTGGGCGCGGGCCCGGCGCCCGCCGGACTCGCCGGCGTGACACGCCGGATCGACGCCGCCGGCCACCTGGCCACGCCCGGACTCGTCAACACCCACCACCACTTCTACCAGTGGCTCACCCGCGGCCTCGCCCAGGACGCCAGCCTCTTCGACTGGCTCGTCGCCCTCTACCCCACCTGGGCGCGCATCGACGAGCCGATGTGCCACGCGGCGGCACGGGGTTCGCTGGCGGTGCTCGCGCGCGGCGGCGTGACCACGGCGATGGACCACCACTACGTCTACCCGCGCGGCGCGGGGGACCTCTCCGGCGCGATCATCCGCGCCGCGGGCGAGACCGGCCTGCGCTTCACCTTCGCCCGCGGCTCGATGGACCTCGGCGAGTCGTCCGGCGGCCTGCCGCCGGACTTCGCGGTCGAGACCCTGGACGGCGCGCTGGCGGGCACGGAGGCGGTCGTCGACGCGTACCACGACGCGTCGTACGACGCGATGGTGCAGGTCGCGGCGGCGCCGTGCTCGCCGTTCTCCATCTCCGCGGAACTGCTGCGCGAGGGCGCGGAACTGGGCCGCCGCAAGGGGGTACGGCTGCACACGCACGGCAGCGAGACGGTGGAGGAGGAGAAGTTCTGCCACGAGCGGTTCGGGATGGGCCCGACGGCCTACTTCGAGTCCACGGGGTGGCTGGGCGACGACGTGTGGATGGCCCACTGCGTCCACATGACCGACGCCGACATAGCGGCCTTCGCCCGCACGCGTACGGGCGTCGCCCACTGCCCGTCGTCCAACGCCCGCCTGGCGGCGGGCATCGCGCGCGTCCCGGACATGCTGGCGGCGGGCATCCCGGTCGGCCTGGGCGTGGACGGCAGCGCGTCGAACGAGTCCGGTGAACTCCACACGGAGCTGCGCAACGCGCTGCTGATCAACAGGCTGGGCGCACACCGGGAGAAGGCCCTGACGGCCCGCCAGGCGCTGCGCCTGGCCACGTACGGCGGTGCCCAAGTCCTGGGCCGCGCGGACGCGATCGGCTCCCTGGAGCCGGGCAAGCTGGCGGACCTGGTGCTGTGGAGACTCGACGGCCTGGCCCACGCGTCGATCGCGGACCCGGTGGCGGCCCTGGTCCTGGGCGCGCCGGCACCGGTGACGCTGTCGCTGGTCGACGGAAAGCCGGTGGTGGAGGAGGGCCGGCTGGTGACGGTCGACGAGGAGTCGGTGGCGGCGGTGACGAGGAAAGAGGCGAGGAGACTGGCGCGGCTGGCGGCGGGCGACTGAGGGGAACCACAGACTCCCGGCCGGGGGGACGGCCCCGGCCGGGGCCCGGCGGCGGAACTGGAACTCCCGGCTCGAACCCGGGGTCGGGAGCCTCGTGGGGGTCCGGGGGCTCCGCCCCTGATTTTCGGGAAGGGGCGGGGACAGGGGAACGACCCCGCCCCCCGCCCCCGGCTACAGCTCCGGGATGCGGTCTCCGTAGTGGGTGAAGTTGCGGCGGTTGGCCTCGTCGCCGCCCGGGACGTTCGCGCTCACCCACCGCGGCAGCTCCACCCCCCGCTCCGCCGCCCGCTCGTCCAGCTCAGCCAGCAGCAGCGCCCACGTGTACGCCCCCAGCACCGTCGACACCGCCGCCGTGCGCGGCGACTCCTGCGGATGCACCACGTCGCCCGGCGGTACGCGGGTGTCCAGCACCACCGTCGCGTGGTCCGCCAGCCGCGTGCTCGACCGCGCCGTCGCGCTCGCCGACGCCGGCATCGACGTCACCGCCACCACCGGCACCCCCCGCGCCATGCACTCCTGCGCGATCTCCACCGGATACGGGTTCCGGCCGCTGGTGGAGAAGACCACCACCACGTCCCGCGGACCCGGCTTCACCCGCTCCACCGTCGCCCGCCCCGAACCCGGCCGCCGCTCCGCGGCCGTGCTCGCCGTCGCGCCGTTCAGCGGCAGGATCTCCGGGTCCCACACGGGCCGTACGCAGGCCAGCCCGCCCGCCCGGTAGAACGTCTCGCAGACCATCGCCAGCGAGTGCCCGGCCCCGGCCGCGTACACCAGCCCGCCCGCGGCGACGGCGTCCAGGATCAGCGTGGCGGCGTCCGCGACCGCCGTCCCCGAGGTCCGGTCGAGGTCGTCGAGCAGGTCGCGGAAGCGCCCGGCGACGGCGGCGCGGGCGCCGGCTCCGGAGGCGGCACCGGGGTCGGGGGAGTCGTGCTCGGTCGTCTCGTCGGTCATCAGGTCTCCTTCGTGGATACACCCGGCTTCAGGCGGAGGAGGAAACGAAGCTCCTGCGCGTGCGGGGCACGGAGAGCCGAGTTGCCGTCAGGGTAATTCGGTGTCCACCAAGACTGCTGGCAGGGGACACCACCAAGCGCAATGGGGGTCAACTGTCAGTCCCCTCGGGTAGGTTCTGATGCGTGACGACGGAAGTGGCGACGGAGGTGGCCGGGCACGCCCGGTACACCTTTCGTCTTCGCTTGTCGTCCACGGCGCGTACGGCTCTTGAAGCTGAGTGGGGCCGGGTGCGCTGGGTGTGGAATGAGTGCGTCGCCAAGTCGAAGCAGGTGCACCAGCACAATCGGGCGACGGGCGGGAAGGCGACGTGCGGGCCGGTGCAGCTCGCGGCGATGCTGACCGAGGCCCGCGCCCGCACTCCGTGGTTGCGCGAGGGGGCCAGTGTTCCGCAGCAGCAGTTGGTACGCGACTTCGGAAGGTCCCGGGGCAAGGCGCTGAAGGACATCAAGGCCGGGTTGCCGATGCGACAGCGGGCTGGGATGCCGAAGTACAAGAAGAAGCGCGAGGCGCTGCCCACCCTCGAATACACCCGGCGCGGGTTCCGCCTCAAGGACGGCCGTCTGCACCTGGCGGGCGGGATCGTCGTACGTCTGGTGTGGTCGCGGGAACTGCACAAGCCGCCCAGTTCGGTGCGTGTGTACCGGGATGCGGTGGGGCACTGGTGGGCAAGCTTCGTCGTCCCGGCTGTGACGGAGCAGCTTCCCGTCACCGGGCGTGTGATCGGTATCGACTGGGGTGTCAAGCAGACCGCCGTCACCTCGTCCGACGACCACGACCTTCCCCACCCGCAGCACGGAAAGGCGGCTGCGCAGAAGCTGGCGAAGTACCAGCGGATGATGGCCCGCAGGAAGCCGAAGCGCGGGCAGGCCGCATCGAACGGCTACCGCGAAGCGCAGCGGCATGCCGCCAAGCTCCACAAGAAGGTCGCCCGGCAACGCCAGGACACCGCCCGCAAGTGGGCCAAGAAGGTGGTCCGTGACCATGACGCCCTGGCCGTCGAGGACTTCCGCCCGAGGTTCCTCGCGAAGTCGGCCATGGCCCGTAAGGCCGCTGACGCGGCGATCGGCGCCACCAAGGCCGCCCTGCTCGAGATGGGCCGCAAACACGGCCGGATCGTGCACCTGGTGCACCCGGTGCACACCACCATGGATTGCGCAGACTGCGGAGCGAGAACCAAGCACGCCCTGCCTCTCTCGGAACGAACGTATACGTGTACCGCGTGCGGAGTGTCCCGGCCCCGGGACAAGAACTCCGCCCGCGTGATGCTCGTCCGGGCTGGTCTTCACCCCGGCTGGCGCTGATCGTGTAAGACCTGCACCCCCGCCGAAGGGCAGGCAACGTGAGTCAGGAATCTTCCTCGTTCACGAGGAGGAGGAGTCAAGGCAGCATGCGACCATGTAGGGCCCCCGTTCCGCCAGAGGGGACCCCGCCGGCGCGCCGCCCGTGTCAGTCCAGCAGTTCGTACGCGGGCAGCGTCAGGAAGTCCGCGTAGTCCGCGTCCAGCGACACCCGCAGCAGCAGGTCGTGCGCCTGCTGCCACCGCCCGGCCGCGAACGCCTCCGCCCCCAGCTCCGCGCGGATGCCGGCGAGTTCGTCCGCCGCGATCCGCCGCACCAGTTCCTCCGTCACCGCCCGGCCGTCGTCGAAGACGACGCCCGCGTTGATCCACTGCCAGATCTGCGACCGCGAGATCTCCGCGGTGGCGGCGTCCTCCATGAGGTTGAAGATGGCCACGGCGCCCATGCCCCGCAGCCACGCCTCGATGTAACGGATGCCCACCTGCACGGCGTTGACGAGGCCCGGGTACGTCGGCCGCGCGTCCAGGGAGTCGACGGCGATCAGGTCGGCGGCGGCCACGGACACGTCCTCGCGCAGCCGGTCCTTCTGGTGCGGCCGCTCCCCGAGCACCGCGTCGAACGACTCCCTCGCGAGGGGCACCAGGTCCGGGTGCGCGACCCAGGAGCCGTCGAAGCCGTCGTGTGCCTCGCGGTCCTTGTCCGCCTTGACCTTCTCGAACGCCACCTTGTTGACCTCGGGGTCCCGCCTGGAGGGGATGAAGGCGGCCATGCCGCCGATGGCGTGGGCGCCGCGCTTGTGGCAGGTGCGGACGAGGAGTTCGGTGTACGCGCGCATGAACGGGGCCGTCATCGTGACCGCGTTGCGGTCGGGGAGTACGAACGCGGCGCCGCCGTCGCGGAAGTTCTTCACGATCGAGAAGAGGTAGTCCCAGCGGCCGGCGTTGAGGCCGGAGGCGTGGTCGCGCAGCTCGTAGAGGATCTCCTCCATCTCGTACGCGGCGGTGATCGTCTCGATCAGGACGGTGGCCCGCACGGTGCCCTGCGGGATGCCGCAGTAGTCCTGGGCGAAGACGAACACCTCGTTCCACAGGCGCGCTTCGAGGTGCGACTCGGTCTTCGGCAGGTAGAAGTACGGGCCCTTGCCGAGGTCGAGCAGCCGCCGGGCGTTGTGGAAGAAGTACAGCCCGAAGTCGACGAGCGCGCCGGGCACGGGGCGGCCGTCGACGGTGAGGTGGCGCTCGTCCAGGTGCCAGCCGCGGGGCCGGGTGACGACGGTCGCCAGCTCCGCGGCGGGCCTGAGGGCGTAGGACTTGCCCGAGGCGGGGTCGGTGAAGTCGATGCGGCGCTCGTAGGCGTCGATGAGGTTGGCCTGGCCGCCGATGACGTTCTCCCAGGTGGGTGCGGAGGCGTCCTCGAAGTCGGCGAGCCACACCCTGGCACCGGAGTTGAGGGCGTTGATCGTCATCTTGCGGTCGGTGGGACCGGTGATCTCCACCCGGCGGTCCTCCAGCGCGGCCGGGGCGGGGGCGACGCGCCAGGTGTCGTCGGCGCGGACGGCCGCGGTCTCGGGGAGGAAGTCGAGGGTGGCGGTGCGCGCGATGCCGTCGCGGCGTTCGGCGCGGCGGGCGAGGAGTTCGTCGCGGCGCGGGGTGAACCGGCGGTGGAGTTCGCCGAGGAAGGCGAGGGCGGCGTCGGTGAGGACCTCGTCCTGGCGGGGCGCGGGCTCGGCGGCGGCGACGACTGCGGACATGGCTGTCACTCCTTGGCGGCACGGGGTGCCGGGCGCAGCGGAACGTGGCGTGGGCGGCCGGAAGCGAATTCCGAACCCTTCTGGCCTGTGGAGAATAGTTTCCTTATCCCGGAAGTTCAACGGTCTGTTGACATCGAGAGTCTTTTCGGTACGGGTCGGATGGCGCTCAGTGCCAGCCTGCCCGCGGCTCGTCGAGCAGCGCCAGATCCGCGGGCGTGTCCACGTCGTCGGGCGCCGCGACGTCGCCGCACTCCACCAGGGCCAGTTCGCCGCGGCGCGCCGCGCGGGCCAGCACGTCGCGGGCGCCCCGGTCGCCGGTGGCGCCCGCCGCGACCTCCGGCCAGCGCGGGCGGGCCAGCAGCACCGGGTGGCCGCGCACCCCGTCGTACGTGGCCGCCGCCAACCCGGCGCCCCCGGCGGCGTACGCCGCGGCCACGCGCGCGATCGCCGCGGGCCCGACGCGCGGCTGGTCCACCAGCAGCACCACCGCCGCCGCGGCGGCCGTCGGCTCCAGCGACGCCAGACCGGCGCGCAGCGACGAGCCCATGCCCGACTCCCAGTCCGGGTTCGACACCGGTACGCAGCCGGCCAGCCGCGCTCCGGCCCGTACCGCCTCCTCCGCCGCGCCCAGCACCACGTGCACCGGCGCGCAGCCCGCCGCCCGCAGTGCTGCGGCCGCCCGTTCCACCAGCGGCCGCCCGTCGGGACCGGCCGGCAGCAGCGCCTTGGGCCGCCCGCCGAGCCGCCGCCCGCCGCCCGCGGCGAGCAGCAGGCCGGCGACCGCGGGGCCGCTGCCGTGGGATCCGGTGGTCGCGTTCATCCGACGTGCCCGTGCCCGGTGGTGTGTCGCGTCATCGGCCGTCCCGCCGCGGTCAGTCCGCGCCCGCGGTCGCGTCCGTCAGGCCCGCCGACAGCTCCCGCGCGACCTCCTGGAGCACCGGCACGATCCGCTCCGTCGCGGCCTCGGTCACCCGGCCCGCGGGCCCGGAGATCGAGACCGCCGCCGCGGTGGGCGCGTCCGGCACCGCGACGGCCAGGCAGCGCACGCCCATCTCCTGCTCGTTGTCGTCCACCGCGTAGCCGTCCGCGCGGACGGCGGCCAGCGCCTTGAGGAAGACGTCGGGCGAGGTGATCGTCTTGTCGGTCGCCGCCGGCATGCCGGTACGGGCCAGCAGGGCCCGTACCTCCTCGTCCGGCAGATGCGCGAGCAGCGCCTTGCCGACCCCGGTCGAGTGCGGCAGCACCCGCCGTCCGACCTCGGTGAACATCCGCATCGAGTGCCGCGACGGCACCTGCGCGACGTACACGACCTCGTCGCCGTCGAGCAGCGCCATGTTCGCGGTCTCGCCGGTCTCCTCCACCAGCCGCGCCAGATGCGGCCGCGCCCAGGTGCCGAGCAGCCGGGACGCGCTCTCGCCGAGCCGGATCAGCCGCGGGCCCAGCGCGTAGCGGCGGTTGGGCTGCTGGCGTACGTAGCCGGTGGCGACCAGGGTGCGCATGAGGCGGTGGATGGTCGGCAGCGGCAGCCCGCTGCTGCCCGCCAGCTCGCTCAGCCCCACCTCGCCGCCGGCGTCGGCCATCCGTTCCAGCAGGTCGAAGGCGCGCTCCAGGGACTGGACGCCGCCGCCTGCGGGCGGCCTTGGCTCATCGGTGCTGCGGGGCACGTTCGCGGTTCCTTCCGTACGGGTGCGACCGCAGCTTAACGGTCCGGAATCCGGCTTTCAGCATGTGGAATCCGCCAAACCGCCCGCGAACCGGCCCTTGACGAGGGCGGGCGCCCGCGACGACAGTGCAATTCAACAGAACGTTGAAGCTGTGGGCCACCGAGAGGAGACCGCGTGCCGGACGCCGAACTGCTGCTGCGCTCACGCCGCGTCGTCACCCCCGGGGGCGTGCGGCCCGCCGCCGTCGCGGTCGCGGGCGGCCGGATCACCGCCGTGCTGCCGTACGAGACGCCCCCGCCACCCGGTGCCCGCGCCGAGGACTGCGGCGACGACGCGCTGCTCCCCGGCCTCGTCGACACCCACGTGCACGTCAACGACCCCGGCCGCACCGAGTGGGAGGGCTTCGCCACCGCCACCCGGGCCGCCGCCGCGGGCGGGATCACCACCCTGATCGACATGCCGCTCAACAGCCTGCCGCCGACCACCGGCACCGGGGCACTCGCGGTCAAGCAGGCCGTGGCCCGCCCCCGCGCGCACGTCGACGTCGGCTTCTGGGGCGGCGCCATCCCCGGCAACACCGCCGACCTCGCGCCGCTGTACGCCGCCGGCGTCTTCGGCTTCAAGTGCTTCCTCTCCCCGTCCGGCGTCGAGGAGTTCCCGCGGCTCGCCGGTACGGACCTGGAGCTGGCCGCCGCCGAGGCGGCCCGCCTCGGCGCGCTGCTCGTCGTGCACGCCGAGGACCCCGATGTGCTCGACGGCGCCCCGCAGGTCGCAGGCCCCGGCTACGCCGGCTTCCTCGCCTCCCGCCCGCGCGCCGCCGAGAACCGGGCCGTCGCCCGGGTCATCGCCCTCGCCGAGCGCCACGGCACCCGCGTCCACGTCCTGCACCTCTCCTCCGCCGACGCGCTGCCCGCCCTGGCCGCCGCCCGCCGCGCCGGGCTGCCCGTCACCGCCGAGACCTGCCCGCACTTCCTCACCCTCACCGCGGAGGAGATCCCGGACGGCGCCACCGAGTTCAAGTGCTGCCCGCCCATACGGGAGGCCGGCAACCGGGACCTGCTGTGGGCGGGCCTCGCCGACGGCACCGTCGACTGCGTCGTCTCCGACCACTCCCCGGCCACCGCCGAGCTGAAGACCGGCGACTTCGCCACGGCCTGGGGCGGCATCTCCTCCCTCCAACTCGGCCTGCCCGCCGTCTGGACCGAGGCGCGCCGCCGCGGCCACGGGCTCGCCGACGTCGCCCGCTGGATGGCCGCGGGCCCCGCCCGGCTCGCCGGGCTCACCGCCAAGGGCGCCATCGAGCCGGGCCGCGACGCGGACTTCGCCGTCCTCGACACCGACGCCGCCTTCACCGTCGACCCCGCGGGCCTGGAGCACAGGAACCGCGTCACCGCGTACGCGGGCCGCAGGCTCCACGGCGTCGTACGCGCCACCTGGCTCCGCGGCCGCCGCATCCACCACGGCGGCGCGCACACCGAACCCCGCGGCCGGCTCCTCGGCCGTACCGACCGGGACGAAAGGCAGCAGCAGGCATGACCGCCCAGATCACCCGCTTCACCGGCGCCGCCGCCCCGTACGGCGGCGGCGACCCCTACGCCGACTACCGCACCGCCGACTTCGCCTTCGCCGCCCTGCCCGACCTCGCCGACCGGCGCCTCGGCGGCGCGGTGATCGCCGCGAACGACGAGTTCTTCGCCCCGCGCGAGAACCTGCTGCGGCCGGAGCGGGCGGAGTTCGACCCGGCCGCGTTCGGCCACAAGGGGAAGGTCATGGACGGCTGGGAGACCAGGCGCCGCCGCGGCGCCACCGCCGAGGCCCCGCACCCGGCCGCGGGCGACCACGACTGGGCGCTGGTACGCCTCGGCGCCCCCGGCGTCGTACGCGGCATCGTCGTGGACACCGCCCACTTCCGCGGCAACCACCCGCAGTCCGTCAGCGTCGAGGGCGCGGAGGTCCCCGGCACGCCGTCGCCAGGCGCGCTGCTCGAGGCCGGGGTGCGGTGGACGGAGCTGGTGTCCCGGACGGAGGTCGGCGGCCACGCCGCGAACGGCTTCGCGGTCGCCGGGGGACGGCGGTTCACGCATCTGCGGCTGCGCCAGCACCCCGACGGGGGGATCGCGCGGCTGCGCGTCCACGGCGAGGTCGTCCCGGACCCGGCGTGGCTGGCGGCGCTCGGCACCTTCGACCTCGTCGCGCTGGAGCACGGCGGCCGGGTCGAGGACGCCTCGGACCGCTTCTACTCCCCGCCGGTCAACACCATCCGGCCGGGCCGCTCGCGGCAGATGGACGACGGCTGGGAGACGCGGCGGCGCCGCGACACGGGCCACGACTGGATCCGCTACGCGCTCGCGGGCCGGGGGGAGATCCGGGCGGTGGAGATAGACACGGCGTATCTGAAGGGCAACGCGGCGGGCTGGGCGGCGGTGTCGCTACGGGACGGCCCCGCGGGTGAGTGGACCGAGATCCTGCCCCGCACGCGCCTCCAGCCGGACACCAACCACCGCTTCGTGCTCCCCGCGACGGCGGTCGGCACCCACGCCCGCATCGACATCCATCCGGACGGGGGGATCTCGCGACTGCGACTGCACGGGAGCCTGACGCCGGCGGCGGCCGGGGAGGGGTGAGGGAGCGGACGCCGTAGGAGCGCGGCGGGGGTCGAGAGACGCGGGGGCGCCGGGGCGGCTCTGCCGCCCCGGCGCCTGCGGTCGCGGACCTGCGGTCGCGGACCTGCGGTCGCCTGACCGGCCCGCCCGCACCCGCGATCGCGCGTCCGCGGGTGCGGGCGGGCCCGGTGGCCGCGGTGGCCCGGCTGCTGGTACGGCTCGCAGCCGGGCCGCTGCCGGGCCTCAGCTTCCCGTCACCCCCACGTCCGTGATCTGCGGCACCGCCCCCCCGCCCGACCAGCGCAGCCTGACCTCCGCCACCGTCGCGCCCGGGACGCGGATTTCGGTGTACGCGCCGGCCAGCGTGCCCGCCGTACGCCACGGGCCGTCCGGCTCGTTGCGTATCTGCACCGTCGCGCCCGCGGTCGGCGCGCTCTGCGGGCGGAGCACGACCAGGGACTTCGCCGCGCGCGGCTCCGCGAAGCGGATGTCCAGTGACTCGCCCGCCTGCGGCGCCCGCGCGGCGCGGTAGACGGAGGCGGTGTTGCCGTCCGCCGCGGCGGCCAGGGAGCTGCCCTCGGCCGCCGGCGGACCGCCGGCCGTCGTGGCCGAGCCGCCGCCGGCGACGGTGAACTCCCGTACCACCAGCCAGTTGCCCTGCCCCGCCGTCGACCTCGCGCGCACGTACCGCGCCTTCGTGCCCTCCGGCGCCGTCACCTCGACGTCCGGCTTCCCGGAGAACGCCGCCAGCTCCTTCCAGGTCTCGCCGTCCGCCGAGTACTCCAGCACGCCCTGCTGGATGTAGTCGTTCGGGCTGCCGGACTTGGCCATCGCCAGGGTTACCCCGCCGATCTCCCGCTCGCCGTGCAGGTCCACGCTCACCCACGAGCCGGCGCGCGGTGCCCCGTCACTCCAGAAGAACGTCGAGTCGTCGCCGTCCGTCATCCGGTCCACGGTGTTGCCCTGGTACGTGCCGAGGTTCGTCGCGCCCTTCGGCCGCGGGGGCAGCCCCAGCGAGGTGTCGTGCGCCGCCGCGGCGTCCGCGACGAAGGCGTCCAGCACGCCCTCGCCGACGACGACCTTCACCTCGCGCCCGCCGAGCCCGGTGTAGATGTGCGACTTGGCCTGGTCCACCAGCTCCGGCAGCCGCTGCCGCAGCCGCCAGGCGCGGTCGCCGTCGCCGTCGCGGGCGGCCTCGACCATCCGCAGGGCGGTGCGGGTCGCGGTGCCCCAGTCGCGGGTGGCGTCCAGCCAGGGGCCCGACTCCTCGACGAACGCCCGGTCGGGCAGCCGGTCGCGGAGCACCCCGGGCGCGGCCTCCAGGGCGGCCAGCGCGTCGTCCAGGGCGTCGTCCCCGCCGCGGTCCCAGTACGCGGCGATGGCCGCCGACAGCTCCGGCGCCTGCCCGGGGTTGAGCGCCGAGCCGTACGAGGCGTCGGCGAAGGCGCGGAGCGCGGCGGTCGTGCGCCGGTCGCCGCCCGCCAGCTCGGCGAGCGCACCGGCCCAGGACTCCCGCGCGTCGTACGCGGCGTCGTTCCAGGCGAAGTCGGCGACCGTGTACAGCGCGATCTTCGACGCGGCGGCCTGGTTCATCGGGTTGGCGGTGATCCCGGCCAGCTCGCCCGGAAGCCCCTTCTCCCGGCCGTTGAACGGGCCGAGCAGCAGCCGCTGCTGCGCGTAGTCGTTGACCGGGTAGTTGTCCCAGGTCAGGATCGGGTGGCCGAACACCTCGCGGGCGTCGCGCGCCTGCGCGACGGTCATCACGGGCGCGACGACGCCGATGCCGGTCCACTCCACCAGCACGTCCTCGTCCAACTGCTCGGCGAGCGCCTTCTTGTACGGGGACGGGGTGGTGTCGTAGTACTCCGTCGGCACCATCTGCAGCGGCTCGGCGCCGTCGTGGGTGCGGATGAACTCGCGGTTGACGCGGTTGAGCAGATGCGCCTGGGCCGCGCCCGCGGCGCCGCCGCCGGTGCCGAAGCGCTCCTCGTCGGCGGCGCAGTTCCAGTCGGTGTAGCTGATGTCGTCCAGCGGCACGGCGAAGGTGCGGACGCCGATGTCCCACAGCGTCTGGAACTTGTCGTTCAGTGCCTGCACGTCCGCGTCGGAGCTGTAGCAGACCGACAGGCCGGGGGAGAGGGCGTAGGTGAACTCGACGTGGTTGGCGCGGGCGCGCTCGACCAGCTCGGCGATGCGGGCGAGTTCGTCCGCCGGGTACGGCTCGCGCCAGCGCTCGCGCAGGTACGGGTCGTCCTTGGGCGAGTAGACGTAGATGTTCATCTTGTGCTCGCCGTAGAACGAGAGCTGGTCCAGGCGCGATTCGTGGGACCAGGGGACGCCGTAGAAGCCCTCGATGGCGCCGCGCCAGCCGGTGCCGGGCCAGTCGCGGACGGCGGTGCCGGCGACGCGGGTGCCGGGGGAGTCGCGGTGGGGGAGGAGCTGGCGCAGGCTCTGGGCGGCGTAGTACGTGCCGGTGGCGTCGGTGCCGGCGAGCACGATGCCGTCGCCGCCGGGGGTGCCGCCGGCCGGCTCCGCGGTGCCGGCGGCCAGGACGTAGCCGTCGGCGGGCAGCCCGGCGGGGCCCTCGACGCCGAGGGCGCCGAGGGCGGCGGCGGAGGCGGGGTTGGCGTCGGGGCCGCCGAGGTAGACGGTGAGCCCGCGGCTCTCGTCCGGCGCGGTCGCCGTACGCCGTACGTCCTCGGCCCCCGCGTCGCGCAGCGCTTTCTCCGCGACGGCGAGCGCGGGCCCGTCGGGCTCGGCACCGGTGACGAGGGTGACGGTGCGGCTCACGGTGACGCTGTCGGCGCGCGCCTCGACGGAGCGCGGGGTCGGGCTGATGTCGCCGGCCCCGGCCGGCGGCGGTGGCGCGCCGGCGGCCGGCGGCACGGCGAGCGGGCTCAAGCCCAGGGCCAGGAGTACGGCGCCGACGACGGCCGGGCGGGGGACGGGCATCCGGAACCTCCGGGATCTCGGGGGTGTAGTGCACACGTCACTCAGCGTCGAGCGTCACCCCGACCGGCCCCGGAGGCAATGGACTTACCCGCGCTCCGGCATGGACTCACGTCGTCCCCGGCGCCCCGAACGGGCCGTTCGCCGGGGCCGCCGCTGTGCCCCCGCCATACCGGCGCGGCCGCCGCCCGGGATAACGTTCGGAGCACGAATCGGAGCACGAAGGTGCCCCACCACCGTGGAGGAACTGATGGCGGAACCCGCACCGGAGGTGCTGACCTGCGGCGAGGCCATGCTGCTGATGCTGGCCGAGCCCGGGATGCCGCTGGCGCGCGCCGTGAACTTCCGCCGCGCCATCGGCGGCGCCGAGTCGAACGTCGCCGCCGGGCTCTCCCGGCTCGGGCACCGGGCCCGCTGGTTCGGCCGCGTCGGCGCGGACCCCGCGGGGGAGGCCGTCCTCGCCCAACTCCGCGCGGACGGCGTGGACGTGTCGTACGCGGACGTCGACCCGGACGCGCCCACCGGCATGCTGCTGCGCGACAGCCACCCGCAGCGCGCCATCGACGTGCAGTACTACCGCGCCGGCTCCGCCGCCTCCCGCCTGGCCCCCGAGCACATCAGCCCCGAGGTCGTCGAGGGCGTGCGGGTGCTGCACGTCTCCGGCATCACGCCGATCCTGTCGCCGTCCGCCGCCGAGGCGACGGTCAAGCTGATCGAACTCGCCCGTGCGGCCGGCGCCCTGGTCTCCTTCGACCCCAACGTCCGCCGCAAGCTCGCCGGACCCGAACGCTGGGCCGAGGTCGTGGGACCGCTGCTCGCCGAGGCGGACCTGCTGCTCGCGGGCGACGACGAGCTGGAGATGCTGACCGGCGAGCCCGCCGACGACGCCGCCGCGCGGCTGCTGCGCGGCCGTACGGACACCGTCGTGATCAAGCGCGCCGACCACACCGCCACCGCGCTCACCGCCGCCGGCGAGCGCGTCGACCAGCCGCCGTACGACGTGCAGCTCGCCGACCCGGTCGGCGCCGGCGACGCCTTCGCCACCGGGTTCCTCTCCGCCCGGCTGCGGGACCTGCCGCTGGACCGTGCGCTCGCCGAGGGCGCCTGCGTCGCCGCCCTCGTCATCCAGACCGTGACCGACACCGACGGGCTGCCGACCGCGGCCGCCCGGGACCGCGCCCTGGCCGCGTTCACCGCGGGCGGCGACTCGGTCCACCGCTGAGCGCCAGGACCGTTCGAGACGTACGGCCGTACCCGCGCCGGAGCAGCGCAGCACCGCGCACCGCTCGGAGACGCCCAGAGAGAACAGCCGGAGGAAACACCGTGTACCGCTGGGAGATCACCCGGGCCGCGCTGGAACAGCGGGTCGTCGCCATCGTCCGCAGCGACACCTACGACGGTGCCGCCGCCACCGCCGACTCGCTGCTGTCCGCCGGGATCAGCAGTCTGGAGATCTCGCTGACCACGCCCTTCGCGCTGGAGCTGGTCAGCTCGCTGCGCCGCGAGGTCGGCACGGAGGCGGTCATCGGCGCCGGTACGGTCCTCGACGCCGCCTCGGCGCGGCTGGCCGTCGACGCCGGTGCCCGCTACCTCGTCGCGCCCAACCTCGACGCCGACGTGGTCGCCACCGCGCACCGCTACGGCATCCCGGTCTTCGCGGGCGTCGCCACGCCGACCGAGATGGTGCGCGCGCTGGAGCTGGGCGTGGACGTCATGAAGCTCTTCCCGGCCTCGGCGCACGAGCCGGGCTGGGTCAAGGACGTACGGGCCGCGCTGCCGCAGGCCGCGGTGCTGCCCACCGGCGGCATCTCGATCGCCGAGGCACCCGACTGGATCGCCGCGGGCGCGGTGGCCGTCGGCATGGGCTCGGCCCTCTCCGGCGGCGACCGCGAAGAGGTCGCCAAACGCGCCACCGACCTCCTCTCCCGCCTCACCCCGGCCTGACGGCTCCCGCCGGGGCGGGCGCCCCGGCGATCGCAGACGGCGAAGGCGACGGCACGCGCACGAGCCATCTCCGCGGCGAGTTGGCGCGGATCGTCGCGGAGGCCCGGAGAGGGGCGCGGCGCGCGCAGCGCCGCGGCAGGCTCTGGAACGCGACGTTCCTGACGCACAGGTTCCCCGCCGCCGTCGGACCCGCGCGTGCAGCCGACGGTCCCGCAGTCGCCACCCGTCTGACGCGGGCCCCGGCTTCCCGCCCGGAGGGTTACGGCGCGGCCGCGATCTCCTCGACGCGGACCGGGCGGCGTTCGCGGCGGGAGAGTTCGCATGCCTCCACCACGTGCAGCGCCGCCAGCGCCTCCGCGCCGTCGCACGGGTTGGCCAGCTCGCCGCGGACCACCCGGACGAACGCCGCCAGCTCGGCCTCGTACGCCGGGCCGAAGCGCTCCAGGAAGCCCTGCCACGGCTTGCCGGTCTGCGCGGGCGCGCCCGGCTCGACGGAGGTGAGCGGCGTCCGCTCGTCCAGGCCCACCGCGATCTGGTCGCGCTCGCCCGCCAGTTCCATCCGCACGTCGTAGCCCGCCCCGTTGACGCGGGTCGCCGTCGCGGTGGCCAGCGTGCCGTCGTCCAGGGTGAGCAGCGCCGCCGCGGTGTCGACGTCGCCGGCCTCGCGGAACATCGCCGGGCCCGCGTCCGAGCCCGCCGCGTACACCTCGGTGACCTCACGGCCCGTCACCCACCGCAGCGCGTCGACGTCGTGGATCACGCAGTCCCGGTACAGCCCGCCGGACAGCGGCAGGTACGCGGCCGGCGGCGGCGCCGGGTCGGAGGTGGCGGTCCTCACGGTGTGCAGCCGCCCCAGGCGCCCGCCGCGCACCGCCTCGCGGGCCGCGGCGTACCCCGCGTCGAAGCGGCGCATGAAGCCCATCTGCAGCACGATCCCGGCCGCCTCGACCTCCGCGAGCGCCGCCCGGGTGCCCGCCAGGTCGACGGCGATCGGCTTCTCGCAGAACACCGGGAGACCGGCCCGCGCCACCGCCCCCAGCAGCTCCGCGTGCGCGGCGGTGGCGGCGGCGATCACCACCGCGTCCACCCCCGCGGCCAGCGCCTCGGCGGGCGTCGCGACCGCCTCGGCGTCCGTACGGGCCGCGACCTCGGCGGCCCGCGCCGGGTCCGCGTCGGTGACGACGAGGGAGGTGACGTCGGGGTGCCGCCGCAGCGCGGCCGCGTGGAAGGCGCCGATCCTGCCGGTGCCGAGGAGTCCGATGCGCATGGCCTCAAAATCTCCCGTGGCCAGCGGGATTGTCAATTGTCAGGACAACCTGACGTGAAGCCTTCCGGTGGCCCGGCCCGACCGTTACGCTCCGGAGCGTGACGAAGCGCGGCACAGGCCCCGTCCCGGCCCTCCGGCTCGGTGTGGACCGCAGCAGCCCGGTCCCGCTGTACTTCCAGTTGTCCCAGCAACTGGAGGCGGCGATCGAGCAGGGGGCGCTGACCCCCGGCAGCCTGCTCGGCAACGAGATCGAACTGGCGGCCCGGCTCGGCCTGTCCCGGCCCACCGTGCGGCAGGCCATCCAGTCGCTGGTCGACAAGGGGCTGCTGGTGCGCAAGCGGGGCATCGGCACCCAGGTCGTGCACAGCCAGGTGCGCCGCCCGCTCGGCCTGACCAGCCTCTACGACGACCTGGAGGCCGCCGGGCAGCGCCCCGCCACCCGGGTGCTGGGGGTGGCCGAGGTGAAGGCCACCGCGGACGTCGCCGCGGCCCTCGGCATCGCCGAGGGCACCGACGTCGTCCGGGTGGACCGGCTGCGGCTGACCCACGGCGAGCCGGTCGCCGTGCTCTGCAACCACCTGCCCGCCGCGCTGGTCGGGCTGCGCGCGGACGAACTGGAGGCGACGGGGCTCTACCGGGTGCTGCGCGCCGCCGGCATCGCGCTGCACAGCGCCCGCCAGCGGGTCGGCGCCCGGCCCGCGACGGCCGCGGAGGCGGAGCGGCTGGGCGAGGAGGAGGGCGCGGCGGTGCTGACGATGGAGCGGTTCACGTACGACGACACGGGGCGCGGGGTGGAGTTCGGCTCGCATCTCTACCGGGCCTCGCGCTACAGCTTCGAGTTCCAGTTGCTCGACCGGGGCTGACCTGGCGGGGACCCACGGGGTGACTCGCGGGTAGCCGCGGGTCAGAATGATCGGACAAGGCATTGACTCGGCCCCCGCCCCCGGCTAGAACACCTCCAGCCGCCACGCGGGCGGCGGGGGACGACCAGGGAAGAAAGGCGGGTATCCAGATGGCGCGCAGCCGTATGGCCCGTAGCACGCGCGTGTTCGCGGCGGTGGCGACGGCCACCCTGCTGGCAGTCGCCGCGGCGGGCTGCAGTGACTCCGGCGGCAAGGACGCCGAGGAGAACGACGGCGGCGGGGGCGGCGGCGGTGGCGTGAACACGCCCCGCATGGAGATAGCCATGGTGACCCACTCCGCACCCGGCGACACCTTCTGGGACATCGTCCAGAGCGGCTCCAAGCAGGCCGCGGCCAAGGACAACGTCGAGTTCCTCTACGCCAACAGCGAGAAGGACGACGAGCAGGCGCGGCTGGTGCAGACGTTCGTCGACAAGAAGGTCGACGGCATCATCGTCACGCTCGCCAAGCCCGAGGCGATGAAGAGCGCGGTGCAGGCAGCCGTGGACGCCGGCATCCCGGTGGTGACGATCAACTCGGGCGCGGAGTTCTCCAAGGAGTACGGGGCCCTGAGCCACATCGGCCAGGAGGAGTCGGTCGCGGGCGAGGCGGTCGGCGAGGAGCTGAACGAGCGCGGCGGCAAGAAGGCCGTCTGCGTCATCCACGAGCAGGGCAACGTCGGCCTGGAGCAGCGCTGCGCCGGCGTGAAGAAGACGTTCTCGGGCTCGGTGGAGAACCTGACCGTGGACGGCGCGAGCAAGCCCGCCGTGCTCTCGGGGATCCAGGCCAAGCTGGAGGCCGACGGCGGCATTGACTCGGTCGTCACCCTCAACGCGGACGTCGCCGCCTCCGCCGTCGAGGCGAAGGACGCCTCCGGCAGCAAGGCGGAGGTCGCGACCTTCGACCTGAACGCGGCCGTGGCGGCGTCGCTGGAGAGCAAGGAGCTCAGCTTCGCCGTGGACCAGCAGCCCTATCTGCAGGGCTACCTCGCGGTCGACGAGCTGTGGCTGTACGAGACGAACGGCAACGTGATCGGCGGCGGCCAGACCGTGCTGACCGGTCCCGCCATCGTCACCGAGGAGGACGCCCCGGACCTGAAGAAGTTCACGGAGCGCGGCACCCGATGACCGTCACCCTCCCGGCGGAGCCGACTCCGAAGGCGCCGGACGAACGCGTGCTGCACGCCTCGCCGCTGCACCGGCTGCTCGGCCGGCCCGAGCTGGGCTCGGTGATCGGCGCCGTCGCGGTCTTCCTCTTCTTCGCCGTGCTCGCGGACAGCTTCCTGTCCAGCCTGGACACCGTGCTGTACGCCGCCTCCACCATCGGCATCATGGCGGTGCCGGTGGCGCTGCTGATGATCGGCGGCGAGTTCGACCTGTCGGCGGGCGTGCTGGTCACCTCCGCGGCGCTGACGTCGACGATGTTCGCGTACGAGATGACCGCCAACATCTGGGTGGGCGTCTTCGTCTCCCTGCTGGTCACCCTCGCCATCGGGTTCTTCAACGGCTACATGCTCGTCCGCACCGGGCTGCCCAGCTTCATCATCACGCTGGGCACGTACCTGATGCTGTGGGGCGCCAACATCGGCATCACCAAGAGGATCCAGGGCACGGTCTCGACGAAGTCCATCTCGGACATGCAGGGCTTCGAGTCGGCGCGGGTGCTCTTCGCCTCGTCGATCGACGTCGGCTCGTTCAAGCTGCGGGTGACGATCCTGTGGTGGATCGGGCTGGTCGCGCTGGCCACCTGGATCCTGCTGCGCACCCGCTGGGGCAACTGGATCTTCGCGGTCGGCGGCGGCAAGGACGCGGCCCGCGCGGTCGGCGTCCCCGTGCAGCGCACCAAGATCGGGCTCTACCTCGGGGTGGCGGTGGCGGCCTGGATCTCCGGGCAGCACCTGCTGTTCTCGTTCTCCGGCGTGGTGCAGTCCGCGGAGGGCCGCGGTCTGGAGCTGCACTACATCGCCGCGGCCGTGATCGGCGGCTGCCTGCTGACCGGCGGCTACGGCTCGGCGATCGGCGCCGCGGTCGGGGCGCTGATCTTCGGCATGGCCAAGCAGGGCATCGTCTACGCGCAGTGGGACTCGGACTGGTTCTGGTTCTTCCTCGGCGCGATGCTGCTGCTGGCCACGATCCTCAACTCCTGGGTACGCAAGCGCGCGGAGGCGGCCAGATGACCAAGGCCACGGACGACACGGCCGGGGGCGGCCCGGCCGCGGGCGACGCCGCCGCCGGCGGGGAGGCCGCCGGGGCCGCCGCGGGCCGGCCCCTGGTGGAGCTGGCGGACGTCAGCAAGTACTACGGCAACATCCGCGCGCTCGAAGGCGTCTCCCTCCAGGTGCACCCCGGCGAGATCACCTGCGTGCTCGGCGACAACGGCGCGGGCAAGTCCACCCTGATCAAGATCATCTCCGGGCTGCACCGGCACGACGCGGGCAGCTTCCGCATCGACGGCCGGGACTCCCGGCTGTCGAACCCCCGCGAGGCGCTGGACCGGGGCATCGCCACCGTCTACCAGGACCTCGCGGTGGTGCCGCTGATGCCCGTGTGGCGCAATTTCTTCCTCGGCTCCGAGCCGACGCTGGGCCGCGGCCCGCTGCGCCGGCTCGACGTGCGGAAGATGCGCGCCACCACCCACGCCGAGCTGCTGCGCATGGGCATCGACCTGCGGGACGTGGACCAGCCCATCGGCACCCTGTCCGGCGGCGAGCGGCAGTCGGTGGCGATCGCCCGGGCGATCTACTTCGGCGCCAAGGTGCTGGTCCTGGACGAGCCGACCGCGGCGCTGGGCGTCAAGCAGTCCGGCGTGGTGCTGAAGTACGTCGCCGCCGCCCGCGACCACGGCCTGGGCGTCGTGCTGATCACCCACAACCCGCACCACGCCTACCTCGTCGGCGACCGGTTCATCCTGCTCAAGCGCGGGGCCATGGCCGGCAGCCACGCCCGGGCGGCCATCACCCTGGACGAGCTGACCCGGCAGATGGCGGGCGGCAGCGAGCTGGAGCAGCTCAGCCACGAGCTGCAGCGGGAGAGAGCCTAGCCGCGGCGGAAGAACCGGGCCGCGGCCGGGGAAACGGGCCTGACCACGCCCGACCCCGTACGCCGGGGCCGCCGCCGCAGCACGCGGCGGCGGCCCGCGGTCCCGCCGCCGCCCCCTGCCCACTCCGCCGTGCGAGGGAGGGGGCCCGTGAGGCAGAATCGGCACACGTCAGCGACTCCCGACAGGGGAAGGGGCCACCCCTTGCGATCACCCGCACCCACCGAGCCGCATCCCCGGCCCGGGCGAGGGGAGCGCCCGTGACGGCCGCCGAGAGGACACCGCACGGCAGCACCGCCCGCGCCACCGTGCTGCGCAGCGTGAGCCACCGCGAGCGCCGCTCGCACCTGACCGCGCCCCGGGTGCCCACCGTGGGCATCGACATCGGCGGCACCAAGGTCGCCGCGGGCGTCGTCGACGCCGACGGGCACATCCTGGAGCGCGCGACCACCGAGACACCCGACAAGTCCAAGAGCCCGAAGGTCGTCGAGGACGTGATCGTCGAGCTGGTCCTCGACCTCTCCGAGCGCCACGACGTGCACGCCGTCGGCATCGGCGCGGCCGGCTGGATCGACGCCGACCGCAGCCGGGTCCTCTTCGCCCCGCACCTGTCCTGGCGGAACGAGCCGCTGCGCGACGCGCTCTCCGAGCGGCTGCGGGTCCCCGTCATGGTCGACAACGACGCCAACGCCGCCGCCTGGGCGGAGTGGCGCTTCGGCGCCGGCCGCGGCGAGGACTACCTCGTCATGATCACGCTGGGCACCGGCATCGGCGGCGCCATCCTGGAGGACGGCCAGGTCAAGCGCGGCAAGTACGGGGTGGCCGGCGAGTTCGGCCACATGCAGGTGGTGCCGGGCGGGCACCGCTGCCCGTGCGGCAACCGCGGCTGCTGGGAGCAGTACAGCTCCGGCAACGCACTGGTCCGCGAGGCCCGCGAGCTGGCGGCGGCCGAGTCCCCGGTCGCGTACGGGATCATCGACCGCGTCAAGGGCAACGTCGGCGACATCACGGGCCCGCTCATCACCGAGCTGGCCCGCGAGGGCGACGCGATGTGCATAGAGCTGCTCCAGGATATCGGCCAGTGGCTCGGCGTCGGCATCGCCAACCTCGCCGCCGCCCTCGACCCCTCCTGCTTCGTCATCGGCGGCGGCGTCAGCGCCGCCGACGACCTGCTGATCAAGCCCGCCCAGGACGCCTTCGGCCGCAGCCTCACCGGCCGCGGCTACCGGCCCGAGGCCCGGATAGTACGCGCCCGCCTCGGCAACGACGCCGGGCTGGTCGGCGCCGCCGACCTCGCCCGCCTGGTGGCCCGCAGGTTCCGCCGCACCAACCGCCGGCGGGTCGAGCGCTACGAGCGGTTCGCACAGGTGGTCGGCAAGTGACCCTGCAGGACTCCGGCGAGCGCCCCGTGCGCAGCCACGAGCCAGAGCCCGCCCAGAATGGGCACATGCCCCACCGCCCCCCGCGCCGCGTCGCCCGCTCCTGGAAGGCGTACCTCGCCATCGGTCTGCTCGTCGGCATCCCGCTGGTCTACGGCTGGATCTCCACCCAGCAGAGCCGCGAGAGCGGCCGCGACAAGGCCGAGCGCGCCGCCTTCACCGACATGGAGCCCGGCTGGCCACCGCGCCTGCTGCGCCGCATCTACCAGGTGCCCGTCCCCGGCGGCGCCGAGTACATCCGCTACCTGGAGCGGAACGCGCTGCACGACAGCGCCCTGTACGTCGACTTCATCGCCCCGCAGGAGTCCGTGGACGAGTACCTGGAGACGACGTTCTCGCGCTCGGACGTACGGCCCCTGCCGCGGCTGAAGGACGGGCTCAACCCCATCACCCCCGCGCAGGCGGACACCGTCGGCTGGGACTTCACCGAGGGGGACTGGTCGGGGCTGAAGCTCAAGCAGCCCGGCGCGCGCCCGGACGTGTCCATCGTCGTCAACACCGCGGACCCCGAGAACCTCGTGGTGCGTACGGTGTCCACGACGGAGTACTGACGAGGAGTTGTCACCGGCATCATGGAATTGACGAAGAAGGGGCACTCCTGCGTCCGGCTGGCCAAGGACGGCGCGGTGCTCGTCATCGACCCCGGCGGGTACAGCGAGCCGGACGCGGCGGTCGGCGCGGACGCCCTCCTCGTCACGCACGAGCACCCCGACCACTTCGACGAGGGCCGGCTGCGCGCCGCGCTCGACGCCAACCCGGCGGCGCGGTTGTGGACGCTGCGCAGCGTGGCGGAGCAGGTCTCCGCGGCGTTCCCCGGGCGGGTGCACACCGTCGGCGAGGGTGACGTCTTCACCGCCGCCGGCTTCGAGGTCGAGGTGCACGGCCAACTGCACGCCGTGATCCACCCGGACATCCCGCGGGTCACCAACGCCGGCTATGTCGTGGACGGCGCCGTCTTCCACCCGGGCGACGCGCTGACCGTGCCGGACCGGGACGTCGAGACGCTCCTGCTGCCGGTGATGGCGCCGTGGAACAAGGTGGCCGAGGTCATCGACTACGTCCGCGCCGTCGCCCCCCGCCGCGCCGTCGACGTCCACGACGCGCTCCTCTCCGACCTCGCACCGCAGCTCTACGGCCGCATGCTGGGCCCGGCAGGACCGGGCGTGGGCGGCGCGGAGCACATCCGGCTCGAACGGAGCGCGACCCTCACGGTGTAGCCCTCCCGCCCCGGGGACCGGGGGGTCGGGGCCGGGCGACGGGTGCCCCGGGCCCGGTGTCAGAGGTGCGGGGTAGGTTGTGGGACATGGCTGTGCGCATCGCTACGTGGAACGTCAACGGCATCAATCCCCGGCTGCCCCGCATCCTGCAGTGGCTTGAGGAGACCGCGCCCGACGTGGTGTGTTTCCAGGAGCTGAAGTGCACCGAGGAGGCGTTCCCCGGCGCCGCCCTGGCCGGCCTGGGGTACGAGGCGGCGATCCGCGCCGACGGCCGGTGGAACGGGGTGGCGGTCGTCTCCAAGGTAGGACTGGCCGACGTCACCGTGGACCTGCCCGACCAGCCGCAGTACGAGGACGTGACCGAGCCGCGCGCGCTGGGCGCGACGTGCGGCCCCGTGCGCGTCTGGTCGCTGTACGTGCCGAACGGCCGCGACGTCGGGCACGCCCACTACGCGTACAAGCTGCGCTGGCTGGAGGCCCTGCGCGCGATGGCCGCGCAAGAGGCCCCGGGGGAGCGCCCGTACGCCCTCCTCGGGGACTACAACGTGGCGCCCAAGGACGAGGACGTCTGGGACATCTCCCTCTTCGGCGGGCACACGCACGTCAGCGAGGCGGAGCGCACGGCCCTCGACGAGCTGCAGAAGTCCGCGGGACTCAGCGAGACCTACCCGCGCGCGCTGAAGTACGACATCCCCTTCACCTTCTGGGACTACCGCCAGCTCGGCTTCCAGAAGAACAAGGGCATGCGCATCGACCACGTCTACGGCAACGCGGCGTTCACCGCCGCCGTCACCGACTCGTACGTCGACCGGGAGGCGCGGCGGCCGGGCAAGGACAAGAACCCGTCCGACCACGCCCCCGTCGTCGTCGATCTGGACCTCTAGGCCGTCACCGGCCGCCGGGCCGCCGGGCGCCCGGTGCGGTGAGCGGCGCTACGAACGCGGCACGAGCAGCCGCAGGTCGATCGAGTCCGCCGCCGCCTTCAGCCCCGCGGGCCCGGGGTGGAGGTGGTCGCCGCTGTCGTACGCCGGCAGCAGCCGCTGCGGCCGTCCCGGGTCGCGCAGCACGGCGTCGAAGTCGAGCATCGCGTCGAACTCCGCCTCCGGCCCGCTGGCGTTGGCGCGGATGTACTCGTTGACCGCGGTGCGCCGCGCGTCGACCGCGGGGCTGCAGTCGCCGTAGCCCTCGCACGGCGCGATGGTCGCGGCCACCACCCGCAGCCCGCGCGCCTGCGCCCGCTCGGAGATGCTGCGCAGCCCGGCGATCACCTCGTCCGCACTGGTGCCCGCGCGGACGTCGTTGATGCCCTCGAAGACCACGACGGTACGGGCCGAGGTCTGGGCCAGCACGTCGCGCTCCAGCCGGTGCTGGGCGCTGACGCCGCCGACGTCGCTGCTCACGCCGTCGCCCTTGTACCGGTCGGTGACGATGCGGTTGGCGGAGATGCCCTGGTTGAGGACGCCGTAGCGGGGCACGTCGTCCTGCGCGCGCAGCCGGCCGGCGAGCACGTCGGGCCAGCGCTGGTTGGTGCCGGTGCCGGAGCTGTGCCCGTCGGTGATGGAGTCGCCGAGGGTGACGACGGAGCCGGGGCCGCCGCTGACGTCGATGCCGGTGAGGAACGGCCAGGTGCCGACGGTGCCGGTGAAGGCACCGGCGCCGGTGTCGGCGGCGCGGTTGCCGCTGCCGTCGGCGCTGATGTACGAGGTCTGCATGGCCAGCGCGTGCACCGGCGCGGCGCTGACCGTCTCCGGCAGATGGATGCTCACCAGCAGGTTCGACCCGGGCGGCACGGTGAAGCGGGCCGGGTCGCTGACCGCCTCGGCGCCGGCGGCGACCGTGGTGCCGGTCCTGCCGCCGAACGTCAGCGGCACCGGCCGGCCCGCGGTCGCGGCGCCCTCGCCCTGCACGGCGACGGTCGCCTGCCCGAACCGCACCGGCGACGCGGCGAAGGTGTTGGCCAGCCGCACCCGGGTGCGGTCGCCGCCCGCGCCGGCGTGCACCACCAGCCGCAGCGTCCGGTCCTGCCACGGCCCCACGGCGGTGTAGCCGGAGGTGCTGGCGGCCCAGCTCCCGGTCCAGCCGGTGGCCTCCGCCCGTACGGAGGCGGCGAAGACGTGCAGGTCGGACTCGGGTCCCGGGTCGTCGGGCAGGGTGAGCGAGGTGATCCGCTTGCCGCGGGTGACCGGCACGGTCACCGCGTACAGCCGGGTGGCCTCGGCCCGCGGCCCCCCGGGGGTGTTGAGCCGCGGCAGGGCCAGCGCCTTGGTGGTCAGCGGCCCGGCGCGCCAGTCCGGCGCGGTCAGGGTGTACGGGCTGGAGCTGCCGTCCGCGTACCGCACGGTGCCGGTGCCGGAGACCCCGGTGCCGGGACCGCCCGCGGTGGAGCCGGCGACGAGCAGGGAGACGGCGTTGCCCGTGCCGCGCAGCGCGACGGACTGGCCGTCGGCGACGACGTTGTCGGGTGCGCCGCGGCCGTAGCGCGGCAGCCGCAGCCCGGCGGCGTCGATGTCCAGCTTGCGCCCGGGCGTCCAGCCGGCGGCGGCCAGGTCCCGGGCGGACAGGGAGCTGCCCGCGCCGTCGAAGTCCGCGGCGCCGGGGTCGGCGTCGTCGCTGACGGCGGTGTTGTCGAACAGCTTCGCCAACGGCTGCGGCCCGCCGGGCCGTTCGGCGGCCTGGGCGGCCACCGGCACGGCGGTGGCGGCGAGGGTGAGCAGGGTGGCGGTGGTGACGAGGCGAATCCGCAAGGTGGCCCTCCGGGTCCCGGTTCGGCGTCTCGACATGACCAGTTATCTCAGGGGGGCGCAATGAAGCTAAAGAGACACGAGTGAACGGTCAAGACGGCGTTCCGGGAAACACCTGGTGAGCGAATCGGATCCGCGCGCCTGTGGTGCTCCCGCCTGCCCGGATGCGAGGGTGGGGGCATGAACATCTCCTTCCTCGACAACTGGCGTAGACGGCACGGCTCCGGGCGTGAGCAGCGGGCGTCGCACCGGGACACGTCGGTCGACCAGGAGGGCGTCACCGAGCTGCTGAGCGAATGCGAACTGCTGCGCGTCCAGGCGGAGTCGGCGGGCGTCGAGCTGGACGACACCCCGCGGTCGCTGGAGGAGCTGGACCAACTGCTGCCGCGCTGGCGGGACGACCCGGAGATCACGCCCTGGCTGGGCAGCGACGCGGGCCTCTACCTGGGCACGGTGATCGTACGGACGATCGCGGGCGCCCAGTGGGTGATCGACTCGCAGGACGGCGCGCCGGTGGTGCGGCTGTCCTCGGGGCGGGAGATGGACGTGCTGGAGATCGGCACGGAGTGGGCGGCGAACGGGGCGCCGGAGCTGTCCCAGATGTACGCGGAGGTCGCGGAGGGCTGACGCGCGCGGCGGTCCTGCCCGTCAGCCGGTGAAGGCGATGTCGTACTCCAGCCGCCAGCGGTCGGCCCGCACCACCGCCTCGGAGGTCTCCACCGCCCGGCCGCGCTCGTCGTAGTGGGTGCGCTCCACCGTCGTCACGCACTGCCCGGGCGCGCAGCCCAGCGCCTCCGCCTCCGCCGTCGTCGCCGACCGCGAGCCGACCAGCTCCGCGGCACGTACCACCCGGATCCCGATGGCCGCGAACCGGCCGCGGACGCCGCGCCTGGCGTACGGGCCGCGCTCGGGGAAGACCACGTCCGTGCCCTCGGTGAGGGCCAGCGGCTCCCAGCTCACGGCCAACTGCACCGGCTTGCGGTCGGCCAGGTACTCGTACTGCGTGCACATCACCCGGTCGCCCGCCGGGATCCCGAGCCGGCGCGCCGCCTCCCGCGGCGCGGGCGCGGGCGTGGAGACCGCCTCCCAGGTCAGCGCCACCCCTTCGGGCACGAGCCGGGCGGCGAAGGGGGAGTCCACCGCGCCCGTGCTGCGCAGCAGGCTGCCCACGGGCCTGCGGTCGGCGACGAACACGCCGCGGCCGAACTGCCCCTGGGCGTAGCCGGCGGCCTTCAGCACCCGCACGGCCCGGTCGACGGTCTGGTCGCTCGCCGCGTACGCGCGCTTGAGCTGGGAGCGCGACGGGATCTGCGCCCCCACGGACAGCTCGCCGCCGTCGATCCGCTCGCGCAGATCGTCGGCGATGCGCTGGTACACCGGCTTGGCGTCGCCCATACCCGGGGGCTCCTCTCCCGCAACTCGCCCGACAGGCTAGGTACTCAGGGAGCGAATGCGTACCTAGGTCGGCACCATCGCCGCGGCGGCCGCCGGGCGTGCGCTCCGGCCGCGCGGGCGCGGCGGGGCGGGGTCACGACTTGCCGTGCTTCCCGTTCGGCTGGGGCGGCGGCGTCTGCGCCTGCTTGGTCACGTCGTCGACGAGTTCCACCACATCGGGTCCGTACGACTGCGAGTTGACGACCTTCAGCAGCAGGACGAAGGAGCTGCCGCCGTACTTCCGGTGCAGCCGGCTCTCGTTCTTCACCAGATAGCGCATCGCCGCCTGGTTGGTGATGGAGCGCTGGCCGCAGGAGAGGAAGACCGGCCTGGCCTCCTGGCCCGCGGACAGCCGGGCCAGCAGCACGTGCTCGCTGACGCCGTTCTCCAGCCGGTAGCGCTCCGTGCCCACCGCGAACGCACCGCGGTCGGGGCCCGGCTCGGGGTCGGTGTTGATCCGTACCCCCGGCAGCAGGGACTGCATGTGCGCGGCCATGCGGCGGTTGGATATCGGGGTGCCGACGCAGAACTCGGTGCGGTCGCCGAACGCCTGCTGCGCGGTGTCCTGCGCGACGACCTGCGCGTGCGCCCCGCAGGACTTGATCACCGCGGACAGCTCCAGCAGGGCGAGCGCGTCGTGCTTGGCCACGCTCCAGTCCCCGCCGCCGGTGTCCCGGTTCACCACCACCAGGGCCTCCGAGTTGCGCGGCAGCCCGAAGAAGCGCTCCCGGCGCCGGTGGCGGCGCCCGCCGAGGGAGCCGCGCGCGTACCACCCGAGCGCGACGCCGACCACGAGGCCGGCGGCGGCCGAGACGAGGACGAGGATGGGTTCGCTCATGACGGGGCATGCTAGCGGTCGTCCGCAACGTTGTTCGAGGCCGCCGTCCATCGGGTTCCGTTTACCACCGCCGCAAAGCCCCCGTAGCGCGGACGAAACAATGCGGGTGTCGAATGCCGGCCGTGGCGGAACAATCGGTGCCGCCGGAAATGGCGGAATTCGCACGATTCTTACGGCAGATCACGGGATGGCTGGACGAAGGGTCCGGCTGGTACGGAGTCTTTCGCCGCGGCGATCCCGACGGGCTGCGAGCCTGCCTGGACGGCTCCGTTCTGCCCCCGTGGGATGTCGTCGAGTCGCTCCTGCACGACCTCGCCGAGCACGGCGGCCGACGCACGGCGGACGCGGCGCTGCCGCGCGCCCGCGACCTGCACCGCGCCGCCGTCGCCGCCCACGACGCCCGCCGCCCCGACCACGCCGCCCTGACTGCGGTGCTCCGCGCCCGGCTCGCGGAGCACCGCGCGGCGGAGGCCGGCGCCGGGCGGCTGCGCGAGCGGCTGGCGGTGGAGCGCAACCCCTGGGCGGCGCAGCAACTGGAGTACGAGCTGGCCTGGGCGCGCGACGACGCCGCCCGCGCGTCCGCCCGCTGTACGGAACTGCGCGGCCGGATCGAGGCCCTGGCGCGGCAGGCGGCGGGACGGGAGCCCGTGCCACCGCCCCCGGCGGCACTCCGGGGCGCCCGGTTCGCGGGAGCGGCTTCTGCGCCGCCGCCGGTGCTGCCCGTCGTGGGCGGCGCGTACGAGGGCGTGCCGCCGGACGCCGCCGGGGGCGGCGCCGAGCCTGCCGCGAGTGCGGCCGGTGCCGGTCCGCCGCCCGGCGCCGGGGCCGCCGCGGCCGTGCCGCCCCCGCCCCGGAGCGCCCGGTTCCCCGGCCCGGGTGCCGAGGGGGCCGGCGGCCCGTCGGCGGTCGGGGCCCCGGAGCCCGCCGCCGGTGCCGCCGCCGTGCCCGCCGTACCGCCGCCCAGTGGCGCCCGGTTCGCCGGCGCCGGATCCGGGGGCGGCGGGCGGCGCCGGAAGGACGCCGCGGAAGCCGACCGTGCCGCCGCCCGGCGCGCCGCCGCGCGCCGGCTCGCCGGCGAGACCGCCGCCGCCGTGGCCGCCCTGCGCGACGCGGGTCGTACCGGCGAGGCGTACGCCCGGCTCAGCGCCGCCGCGGCGGGCCCGCCGGAGGCGCTGCCCGGCCTCGCCGCCGAACTGGAGCGCACCGCCGGCACCGCCGAGGTGGCGACCCTGCTGTGGGAGGCCGCCGCGCTGCCCCCCGAGCGGCTGACCGGAGCCGCGGACGCGTTCGCCGCCGCCGGCCGTTCGCGCGAGGCGCTGCAACTCGTCCGGCACGCCGCCGCCCGGCCCGTACCCGAGCTGGCCGCGATCCTCTCCGCCCTCCACCGCGCGGGCCGCGACCGGGAGTCGGAGGAACTGCTCGACGCCTTCACCGGCGCCCGCAGCACCGACGAGGCCGTCGAGCTGGCCGGGGCCGATCCCGGCCGGCTCGTGCCGCAGTTGCTGCGCGCCGCCCGCCGCGGGCCTGCCCAGCGGCACCGCAGGCTCGCCCACGCGATGCGCTCCGCGGGCCTGCCCGGTGCGCCCGAATCCGCCTGACCCGGCCCGTTCCGGCCTCCCGGCGTCCGGTGCGCCGCTCTTGCCAGCGCCACCGCGGCGACTTACGTTCAGAGATCCGCCCGGCTTCTACGTGCGTAGAGCCTCCGGCGTCCCGTCCGAGGAGCAGCCATGGCCAACGTTGTACGCGCCGCACTCGTCCAGGCGACGTGGACCGGCGACACCGAGTCGATGATCGCGAAGCACGAGGAGCACGCGAGAGCCGCCGCCGCCCGCGGCGCCCGCATCATCGGCTTCCAGGAGGTCTTCAACGCCCCCTACTTCTGCCAGGTGCAGGAGCCCGAGCACTACCGCTGGGCCGAGCCCGTTCCCGACGGGCCCACCGTCGTGAGGATGCAGGCGCTCGCCCGCGAGACCGGGATGGTCGTGGTCGTCCCCGTCTTCGAGATCGAGCAGGAGGGCTTCTACTACAACACCGCCGTCGTGATCGACGCCGACGGCACGGTCCTCGGCAAGTACCGCAAGCACCACATCCCGCAGGTCAAGGGCTTCTGGGAGAAGTACTACTTCAAGCCGGGCAACGCCGGCTGGCCGGTCTTCGACACCGCCGTCGGCAAGGTCGGCGTCTACATCTGCTACGACCGGCACTTCCCCGAGGGCTGGCGCGCCCTCGGCCTCGCCGGCGCCCAGCTCGTCTACAACCCGTCGGCGACCTCCCGCGGCCTGTCGGCGTACCTGTGGCAACTGGAGCAGCCCGCGGCGGCCGTCGCCAACGAGTACTTCATCGCCGCCATCAACCGCGTCGGCGTCGAGGAGTACGGCGACAACGACTTCTACGGCACGAGCTACTTCGTCGACCCGCGCGGCCGGTTCGTCGGCGACGTCGCGAGCGACAAGGAGGAGGAACTGGTGGTGCGCGACCTGGACTTCGGCATGATCGAGGAGGTCCGCCAGCAGTGGGCCTTCTACCGGGACCGCCGCCCGGACGCGTACGGGGACCTGGTGCAGCCGTGAGCGCGGCGAACGGCGGCGGCGTACACCGCGATCTGCTCGCCCGGCACCGGGCCGTACTGCCCGACTGGATGGCGCTCTACTACGCCGAGCCCATCGAGATCACCCACGGCGAGGGCCGGCACGTCTGGGATGCCGAGGGCAACCG
The DNA here is from genome assembly GCF_042874195.1 of Streptomyces sp. NPDC004134. Classification (NCBI taxonomy): domain Bacteria; kingdom Bacillati; phylum Actinomycetota; class Actinomycetes; order Kitasatosporales; family Streptomycetaceae; genus Streptomyces; species Streptomyces sp. NPDC004134. The sequence continues at coordinate 148,273 of NZ_JBIAMS010000011.1, forward strand.
CTACCTCGACTTCTTCGGCGGCATCCTCACCACCATGACCGCCCACGCCCTCCCGGAGGTCACCAAGGCCGTCGCCGAGCAGGCCGGCCGCATCCTGCACACCTCCACCCTCTACCTCAACCGCCCCATGGTGGAGCTGGCCGAGCGCATCGCGCACTTGTCCGGCATCCCCGACGCGCGGGTGTTCTTCACCGCCTCCGGCACCGAGGCCACCGACACGGCACTGCTGCTGGCGAGCACGTACCGCGGCTCCAACCAGGTGCTGGCCATGCGCAACAGCTACCACGGCCGCTCCTTCACCGCGATCGGCATCACCGGCAACCGCGCCTGGTCGCCGACCAGCCTCTCCCCGCTGCAGACCCTCTACGTCCACGGCGGCATCCGCACCGCGGGCCCCTTCGCGGACCTCGACGACGCCGCGTTCATCGACGCCTGCGTCGCCGACCTGCGCGACATGCTCTCCCAGACCCGCGGCGTCGCCGCACTCATCGCCGAGCCCATCCAGGGCGTCGGCGGCTTCACCTCCCCGCCCGACGGGCTGTACGCGGCGTTCCGCGAAGTGCTCGCCGAGGAGGGGGTCCTGTGGATCACCGACGAGGTGCAGTCCGGCTGGGGCCGTACCGGCGACCACTTCTGGGGCTGGCAGGCGCACGCGGGCAACGGCCCGCCGGACATGCTCACCTTCGCCAAGGGGATCGGCAACGGCGCCTCCATCGGCGGCGTCGTCGCCCGCGCCGAGATCATGAACTGCCTGGACGCCAACTCCCTGTCCACGTTCGGCGGCAGCCCGGTCACCATGGCCGCGGGCCTGGCCAACCTCGGCTACGTCCTGGAGCACGACCTCCAGGGCAACGCCCGCCGGGTCGGCGGCCTGCTCATCGAGCGGCTGCGGGCCGCCGCGGCGGGCGTCGCCTCGGTGCGCGAGGTACGCGGCCGGGGCCTGATGATCGGCATCGAACTGGCCACCCCCGCGCACGCCGCGGCGGTGCTGGAGCACGCCCGCGCGGGCGGCCTGCTCGTCGGCCGCGGCAAGGCGGGCGAGACGCTGCGCATCGCGCCCCCGCTGTCCCTGACCGTCGCGGAGGCGGAGGAGGGCGCGGCCGTTCTCGAACGGGCCCTGCACGCCGCCGACGCCGAGACCGGCGGCTGACGCGGAGTTCGCACGCACGAGGGCCGGCCGCGGCGCGGGAGCGCGCGGCCGGCCTTCGGCTTTCGAGGTTCGGGTTTCGGGTTTTCGGTTTTCGGTGTTCGGTTTTCGCGCTTCTGGTTTCGGGTTTCGCGGGCTGACTGCTGTCAAGGGCCGGAGGGGGGCGCGCGGTCGGTCTACCCGCCGGGTTGTGCGCCCTTCTCGCACCACGATGTCCGGAACTACGCGCACAAACCGGCGGTGTCTCCGTGTATTCATAAGCGGACCGACCGTGACCCCGTCGGGCTCGGTTACGGGTGACGAGGGGGGCGCTCAGTGATCCGCGTGCTTCTGATACACGACACGATGCTCATCAGGTCGGCGCTGGCCGCCTTGCTGGGGGGAGAACAAGATCTCGACGTACTCACGACGGCGTGCCGCCACGAGCGAAGACCGGCGGACGACTGGCAGGCGCAGGTGTGCGTGGTGGACGGCGACGGCGGGTGGTCCGGGCTGCCGGACACCGCCGCGGAAAGGGTGGTGATCCTCACCGAGGCGGGCCGGCCGGGGCTGCTGCGGCGGGCCTCGCAGGCCGACGTGCGGGGCTTCGTCAGCAAGGACTCGGCGCCGGAGCGGCTGATCGCCGGCATCCGGCGGGTGGCGACCGGTGAGCGGTACGTCGACGAGGCCCTGGCCTGGGACTTCCTCAGGGCGGCTGACATGCCGCTGACCGGCAGGGAGCAGGCGGTGCTGGCGGCCGCGGCGGAGGGGGCCCCGGTCGCGGAGATCGCGGCGGCGCTGCACTTGGCGGGCGGCACCGTCCGCAACTACCTCGCCGCGGCGATCCGCAAGACGGGTGCGCGCAACCGCGTCGACGCCATCCGCATCGCGGACAGCGCGGGCTGGCTCTGACCGCCTTCCCGTCCGCCCGGGGCAGTCGGCACGGGCGGACGGGAAGGTCAGCTTCCCGGTGGCGTGTGTACGAGCCGGGGGGCGCCGGTCAGCTCGCGGTAGAAGGGCGAGCGTTCCAGCAGTTCGCCGTGCGTGCCGGCCAGCGCCGACCGGCCGTCCAGGACCAGCACCCGGTCCGCCCGCGCCGCCGAGGCGACGCGGTGCGCGACGACCACGAGCGTGCCGCCGGGCCGCCGCGCGAACGCCCGCTCCGCGACCGCCTCCGCGGCCGGGTCGAGATGGCACGTCGCCTCGTCGAGCAGCGCGAGCCGCGGCGGCGCCAGGTGCGCGCGGGCGAGCGCGAGGAGCTGCCGCTCCCCGGCCGACAGCTCCGCGGGCCGCAGCGGCGCGTCCAGCCCGCCGAGCCGGGCCACGAGCGGCGCGGCGCCGACCGCCCGCACGGAGCGGTGGAGTTCCGTGTCGGGCACGGGGGAGGGGCACAGATAGGCGAGGTTGTCGCGGAGGCTGCCGCCGAACACGTACGCCTCCTGCGGCAGCAGCACCGGTCGGCAGGCACGGCGCACCTCGCCGGCCCCGGGCACCACGAGCCCGGCCGCCAGGCTCGCCAGCGTCGACTTCCCGATGCCGCTGGGTCCCACGACGGCCAGGTGCTCGCCGTCCCGTACGACGAGGTCGAGCCCGCGGAGGACGGCGCCGGAGCGGGGCCCGTACCGGAAGGACACCCGCCGCAGTTCGAGCGCCACACCGGCGGCGAGGGGGCGGCGGGCGCCGGGCGGGGTGCCGGGTGCAGCGCCGGTACGGGGCCGGGGGAGCCCGGTACCGCCGTCGGCCGGGGTGCCCTCGCCGCCGCCGTCCTGAAGGGCCGGGCGCGGGGGGCCCGCGGCGTACAGCCTGCCCGCCACCACCGTCAGCCGGGCGCCCGTCCCGCCGAGGCCGAAGACCAGCGACTGCAGCGCCGGGAGCAGCGCCTGCGTCAGGTACGCCAGCGCGCCCACCAGGGCACCCGCCGTCACCCCGCGGTCCAGCAGCCACGGCGCGGCCAGCAGCAGGGCCAGCACCGGGAGCCGGCCGCCGACGCCCACGGCGGCGTCCCGCATCGTGCCCCAGCGCGCCAGCGCCGTCGCGGCGGCCAGTTCGGCGTTCACCCGGGCCCGTACGGCGTCGCCCGCGCGCCGCTCGCCGCCGCAGGCGACCACGTCGCGCAGGCCGTCCACGACCGACCCCAGCCCGCCGGCCAGTGCCTCGTCGGCGGCGAGGAAGTCCCGCTGGCAGCGGGACAGCGGGCGCAGCGACCAGCCGAAGACCGCCAGGCCCGCCGCCAGCGGCGGCAGCACCACGAGCAGCAGCGGCGGCGCCAGCGTCAGCAGTCCGAGCAGCGCCGCGGCGGCGGTGACCACGAAGGACCGGGTCACCATCACGAGCCCCGCGAAGCCGTCGCGGGCGATCTCCACCTGGTGCGTGAGCCGCGACACCGCCGCCGGCCCCTCGGGCCGCGCGCGGGCCGCCGCGCGCTCCAGCGCCCCGGTGACGACGCGCCGCACGAGCGTGTCCCGCAGGTCCTCGGTCAGCCGGGCGACGGCTCCGTACACCCGCAGCGTCCCGAAGGCCCCGACCGCGACGCCCACCGCGGCGGCGGCGAGCCAGGCGAGCCCCACCCCGGGGCGGTCGGCCAGGAACCCCCGGTCGACGGCCCGCGCGAGGGCGTGCCCGAGCAGGAAGGTCTGGAGCGCCTCGACGGCGGACCACCCGGCCACCGCCCCGACGACCCGCCGCCTGCGGCGCAGGAACCGCAGCCCGGCGGGCACGAGGACCCGAAGTCCCGGGGCGGGGCCGGGGGTTCCGGTCCGCACGGCGGCGGGGCTCCCGTCGGCGGGGCGGTGCCCGGCGTCGCGGTCAGGCATCGGCGGGCTCCTCGTGCGGCCGGGCGCGGTACGCGCGGGCGTCGCGGTCAGGCATCGGGCGGCTCCTCCGACCACAGCGCACGGTACGCGGGGTCGGCGCACAGCTCCGCGTGCGGGCGCAGCGCGCGCACCCGGCCGCCGTCAAGCCACGCGACGAGGCCGGCGCGCGCCGCGGTGGCCGCCCGGTGCGCCACGACCAGCCGGCTTGGGCCCGTGCCGGTACGGAGAGCGGCGCCACCCCCCTGGGCACCGCCCTCCGTACCGCCCCCGCCCCCGCCGTCGCCCGGCGGGTCGTCCGCCCCGGCCGGCGCCAGCAGCGCCCGCTCGATGCGGAGTTCCGTGGCCGCGTCGAGCCCGGAGAGCGCGTCGTCCATGATCAGCAGCCGCGCGTCACGGGCGAACGCGCGCGCGAGCCCCAGGCGTTGCAGCTCGCCCCCGGACAGCGGCGCGTCCGCCGCGGGGGTGGCGTAGCCGGCGGGGAGGGCGCGTACGAAGGCGTCGGCGTCGGCGGCGTGTGCCGCCGCGGCCACGCGGCCGGCCGCGACCGGGGTACGCGCGTCGGCGTACGCGAGCGCCTCCGCGACCGTGCCGCCGAGCAGCGCGGGGCGCGCGAACGCGTAGGCCACCGCCGCCCGCAGCTCCGTGCGCGCCAGCGCGGCCAGCGGCACGCCGTCGAGCCGTACGTCGCCCGCGTCCGGGTCGGCGAGCCGCCCCGCCACCGCGGCGAGCAGCGACTTGCCGGCGCCCGAGCGCCCCACCACCGCGACCGTCGCCCCCGGCGGCACCGTCAGGTCCAGCTCGCGCAGCACGGTCCGCCCGCCGCGCCGCACCGTGACCCCGCGCAGCTCCAGCCGGCCGCCGCCGCCCGCCGGTACGGCGTCGTGCCCGTACCGGACCGGGGGCAGCCGCAGCACCGGCGTCAGCCGCCGCGCCGCCGCCCGGCTGCGTACGAGGGTGTTGACGTGGCCGACGAGGACGCCGATGCCGCCGGCGAGCATCGCGTACCGGCCCGCCGCCAGCAGCTCGCCCACGCTCAGCCGGCCGGCGCCGAGCAGCAGCCCGGCGACGGCCACGACGGCGAGCTGGAGCAGCGGCACGACGACGGCTGCCTGCGCGGTGGCGCGGCCCTGCACGTGCCACATCCGGTGGCCTTGCCGGCTCAGCTCCGGCAACGGGCCGAGCGCGCGGCGCCGTTCGCGGCCGACGGTGCCGGCGGCGGCGATGGTCCGCGCCCCGGCCAGGGCCTCGGCCAGCCGGGACGCGATGGCGGCCTGCGCCTCCTGGTAGCGCGTCACGCAGTCGCCCGCGCTGCGGACGAACGCGCGCAGCAGCAGCACGAGTACGGGGGTGCCGGCGCCGAGGACGACGGCGAGCCACGGATCGATGACGGCCAGCGCGACGAGCGCGCCCACCGGGGTCAGCAGGGCGCCCAGGGTGGACGCGGCCGCGGCGGGGGCGGCGCCGGCGTGGGCGGCGTTGCCGGTGGCGCGGGTGACGAGGTCGCCGGTGGCCAACCGGGCGGCGTGGCGCGGCTCGGTGGCGAGTGCGGCGCCGAGCAGGCGGCGGCGCAGCCAGGCGGTGGTACGGGCGGTGGTGACGCCGTTGAGCACGGTCTCGGCGGCGTCGAGGAGGATGGTCGCGGCGGTCAGCGCGGCGCACAGGGCGAGGGCGCGGGCGGCGCCGGGGGAGTCGGCCAGCAGCCGGTCCAGGGCGACGCCGAGCGCCGCGGGCAGGGCGAGCGCCGCGCCCGCGGCGGCTGTGGTGACCAGGCAGAGCGCGGCGGTGTGTGCACCGCTGTGCCGCCCGGCCCGTAGCAGGAGCCGCCGTGTCCCGTGCCCGGCCGTCTCCCGCCCGCCGTCCACCGGATCCCCTCCCCGGCCGGCGTCGTCCGGCGGGCCTCCGGCCGCCCGGGAACCGTCCACGAGTTCCGTCCCTTCCCCGCCGGACTCCGGCGGCCGCGGCCCGATCCGTACGGCAATTGCGTGCTCCGGTGTACTTGGCCCCTGTTGCTCCGCCCGCTGCTTCCCCGTGCCGCCGACTGCCGTGCCGCCGACTGCCGTTCCCCCGTCCACCGTCCCGCTCCTCCCGCCGTCCGCCGCCCCGGCGAGGGGACCGCGCGGCCCCGGGCGCCGTCGTGTGCGCCCGGGGCCTCTTCGGTGCGGGAGGGTCAGAGGCAGAGCAGCACGCTGTGCGAGCTGTGCTTGCCGCACAGCAGGCTCAGGCTGCTGTCGCCGCCGCCGGTCTGCTCGGAAGCCTCCAGGGCCTGAAGGTCGAGAAGCGCCATGATGTCTCCTTGATTCACTCGGTTACTGCGGGGACTTGCCGGATGGTGCAGGTACTCCGGCCCCGTGGTGGGGCCGGTCCGCCCGCCGTCCGCGCCGGTGCGCGGGCGGCAGGAAGGGCAGGCCGGCGTCGCTCCCGGGCTGTGCCGCGGCGAGCGCGAGCAGGCAGCCGGCGGTGCCGGTGGCCAGGTCCATGGACAGCCGCATCATCTGGTCGCCGGGGAAGGCGAGGCCGCCGCCGTACGGCAGGGCGTACCAGGAGAGCGCGGCGGCCTGGGCGCCGGGGTCCGCGGGGCGGACGCCGGGGGTCGCGGTGCGGCCGAGGTGCAGCAGCATCCCGGCCCGCCCCTGGAACAGGCCGGGTTGGGCGTAGTAGCGCATCCGGACCGCGGGCAGGACCGCCGCGCGCGCCGCGGCGAAGTCCTCGTCGTCGCGGTGCGCGAGGTAGTCGTCGAGCACGGCCGCGATGCCCGCGCTGCCGTCGCCGAGGTACGGCATGGTGCGATGGCCCTCGTCGACGACGAGGCCGCCGGTGCGGTCGGTGCGGCAGCGGTCGAGGTCGCGGCGGAGCGCGGTGGCGGCGGCGTCGAGCAGCGCGGGGTCGCCGGTGCGCTCGTACCGCCGGACGAAGAACAGCGCGGGCCCGGTCCAGCCGCGCAGCAGCCCGGCGCGCTCGCCGCCGCGGGCCGCGGGGGTACGGGCGGCGCCGCCGTCGTACGCCGGGCCCGCCGCGGCGAGCCGGTCGGTCAGCAGCGTGGCCGCGCGCAGGGCGTGGTCGTGGAGGGACGGCTCGCCGCAGGCGGTCGCGAGGTGGTCGAGCACCAGCCCGGCGCCGGCGAGCCCGCCGTGCAGATGGGAGGCGAGCGCCTGCCAGTTCTCGGCGAGCACCTGCTCGACGAGGTCGAGCGCCCGCTTGCCGTGCCCGAGCCGCTCCAGCACGTACGCGACCCCGAGCAGCCCGTCGTACAGCCCGAACGGCGTGCCGCGGGGCGGTGCGGCGGTCCGCCTCAGCAGCCATTCCTCGCCGGCCTCGCTGCGCGGCGCGCCGGCCTCGGCGAGCGCGTACAGCACGCCGGCGGCGCCGAACGAGATCCCGAGGCCGCCGCCGTCGTTGAACTGGGCGACGTCACCGGGGAAGACGCGGTCATCGCGATCCGGGGTCGCGGAGGCGGCCAGTGCCCGGGCCATGGCCGCGCGGCTGCGCGGCCAGTCGTCGGGCTCGGCCGGCAGCAGCGGCCCACCGCCCGCAGCCGCCCGGGGTCTCGCCGCCGAGGCCGCCGTACCGCCGGCGGCACCGGCCCGGGCCTTCCTGGTACGGGCCCCCGGTTGCGTTCCCGATGGGGTTCCCCCGGTGATCTCCTCGACCGCCTCCCGCAGGAACTCCTCCGGCAGCTCCGGGAACTGCTCCGCCGCCACCCGCGCCAGATGCGCCGCCTTGCGCCGGTCGACGGCCAGCAGCGTCGTCATCGGCAGGAACAGCGCGATCCGCAGACAGGCCAGCGCGTACCGGTCGATCGCGAAGCCCTCGCGGTCCGCGGGGGCCACGTACCCGGGGTGCGCGACGATCTGCCGCGGCCCGTCCGCCACCGGCGCCGCCGCCTCGAAGTCGACCAGCGCCACCGACACCTCGGCCGCGCCCGGAGCGCCCGCATCCGCCGCGCCCGCCGCGGCGTCCGCCTCCGGCGCGACCATGATGTTGAACATATGCAGGTCGTTGAAGACCAGACCGCGCCCGTGCACCGCCGCGACCGCCCGCTCCACCGCCCCGTGCACCCGCACCGCCCAGCGGGTGTACGACGCCACCTCCGCCGGGTCCGGGTGCGCGGCCAGCAGCGGGTGGCGCTCCGCGAAGAAGGAGTTGAGGGTGCGCCCCGGCAGGAAGTCCATGACCAGGAAGCGGTGCCCGCCCAGCTCGAACCAGTCGCGTACGCCCGGCGCGACGCCGAGCCCGGCCAGTCGCTCCAGCGCCGCCCGCTCCCGCTCCAGCCGGGCCACCGCGTCCGCCCCGTCGGCGGCGAGGCCGGCGTGCGGCCTGGCCTCCTTGAGCACGACCTGTGCGCCGTCGCGCAGATCGGTGCCCGCGTAGACGCCGCCGCCGTTGGAGAAGTGCAGGGCGCGCTCGATGCGGTACGGCAGGCCGGTGGTGGTCGTGGCGTTGCGCGCGGCCAACTCGGGTGCCAGGAAGCCGGGCAGCGTCACCCAGTCGGGCACGCTGAACGCCGGGTCCTTGCGGTCGGGGACGAGCGTGCCGCCCGGGCCCTCGACGGCCGGGACCAGCGTCCCGTCGGCGCCGACGCAGTAGCGCGGGGCGAAGCCCCCGTAGCGCACGTGCAGCGGTCCTTCCTGCCAGCGCAGGTCGGTGAGGATGTACGGGCCGTCCTCCGCGCTCAGTTGCCCGCCCAGTTCACGCAGGAGCGTGTGCAGCATGGCGTCGTCGCGCGGATAGATGGTGGCGAACTTGCCGCTGATGGTGCGGCTCGCGTATTTGGAGTTCCGGAGATAGAGGAGTTGCTTTCCCGGCACGAATTTGAACGGAATACCCCGCGGCACGCAGTAGTCCCAGATGCGCGCGCCGATGCGGTCCGCGTTGTCGAGGCGGGCCGAGACGTGCACCTTCCAGCCCTGCTCCGGCCAGTCGCGATCGGCCAGCGGCTGCAACTGCCGCCAGTCCCCCGACCAGGCGTCCACCCATCCCTCCGGCGTGTCCCGGCGGGCGACGGAGAAGAGCGCGACCGAGGCGCCGGCGCCGCCGGCCAATCGGTCCGGAGTTTCGTAGAAATACTCGTCGGCCAGGCAGAACGCCTCGTATCGCTTGTCCATTTCCCCCCAAGGCCGTCTCCTTGACTGCGCCTGTGAAGGATTTCAGCGGGCGGGCGCCGGCAGTAGTCACCGCTGTCACGAAGAAGGCGTGCAGAACGCACGGGTACGGCGTGCCGCGGGCACGGCCGCGGCGCACGGCGCGCGCCACGCGGTGGCGAAGTGCGGCTGCCGCGGTATTGCCGAGCGCGGTGCCATGCTTCTACGGTCTTCGCACGCAGCTCGACTCTACGGGTGTAGACCCCGGGTGACGTCGCGTCGCCGGAATGGAGCAGTGGCCGTGAGCCGTACAGTCATCACCGGCGGTCTTGTCATCACCGCCGCCGACGAGATCCACGCCGACGTGCTCGTCGAGGACGGCCGCGTCACCGCCCTCGCCGCACACGGCAGCGACGCCGCCGCCGGCTGGCGCGAGGGCGCCGCCGTGCTCGACGCCACCGGCAAGTACGTCATCCCGGGCGGGGTGGACGCCCACACGCACATGGAACTGCCCTTCGGCGGCACGTTCGCCTCGGACACCTTCGAGACGGGCACCCGCGCCGCCGCCTGGGGCGGCACGACGACCATCGTGGACTTCGCCGTACAGAAGCAGGGCAGCGCGCTGCGGGAGGGCCTGGACGCCTGGCACGCGAAGGCCGACGCCCAGTGCAGCATCGACTACGCCTTCCACATGATCCTCTCCGACGTCAACGAGCACACGCTCAAGGAGATGGACGGCCTCGTCGAGGAGGGCGTGACCTCCTTCAAGCTCTTCATGGCCTACCCCGGCGTCTTCTACAGCGACGACGGCCAGATCCTGCGCGCCATGCAGCGCGCCGCGGGCAACGGCGGGCTGATCATGATGCACGCCGAGAACGGCATCGCCATCGACGTCCTCGTGGAGCAGGCCCTCAAGGCCGGCAAGACCGACCCGCGTTACCACGGCGAGGTGCGCAAGGTGCTGCTGGAGGCCGAGGCCACGCACCGCGCCATCCAGCTCGCCCGGGTCGCCGGCAGCCCGCTGTACGTCGTGCACGTCTCCGCCGAGGAGGCCGTCGCCGAGCTGGCGCAGGCCCGCGACGCCGGCCTGCCGGTCTTCGGCGAGACCTGCCCGCAGTACCTCTTCCTGTCCACCGACAACCTCGCCGAGCCGGACTTCGAGGGCGCGAAGTACGTCTGCTCCACGCCGCTGCGCCCCCGCGACCACCAAGCCGCCCTCTGGCGCGGGCTGCGCACCGACGACCTCCAGGTCGTCTCCACCGACCACTGCCCGTTCTGCTTCGCGGACCAGAAGGAACTGGGCCGCGGCGACTTCTCCAAGATCCCCAACGGGCTGCCGGGCGTGGAGAACCGGATGGACCTCCTCCACCAGGCCGTGCTCGACGGCCACCTCACCCGCCGCCGCTGGATCGACATCGCCTGCGCCACCCCGGCGCGGATGTTCGGCCTCTACCCCCGCAAGGGCACCATCGCCCCCGGCTCCGACGCCGACATCGTCATCTACGACCCCGGGGCCCGCCAGACGCTCTCCGCCGCCACCCACCACATGAACGTCGACTACTCGGCGTACGAGGGCAAGGAGATCACCGGCCGGGTCGAGACCGTGCTCTCCCGCGGCGAGACCGTGCTCGACGGGCGGGAGTTCACCGGCCACGCGGGACACGGCCAGTACATCCCGCGCGGAACCTGCCAGTTCCTGTAGAACCAGCCACCAGACCCACACCTCCGGCATCGCGACCAAAGGGGGCCGAAGTGGATTTCGGACTCGTGCTGCAGACAGATCCGCCCGCATCCGCCGTCGTCGGCCTCATGCGCCGCGCGGAGAACAACGGCTTCCGCTACGGCTGGACGTTCGACTCCACCGTCCTGTGGCAGGAGCCGTACGTCATCTACAGCCGCATCCTGGAGCACACCGACCGGCTCACCGTCGGCCCCATGGTCACCAACCCCGGCACCCGCACCTGGGAGGTCACCGCCTCCGCCTTCGCCACCCTCAACGAGATGTACGGCAACCGCACCGTCTGCGGCATCGGCCGCGGCGACTCCGCCATGCGCGTCGCCGGCCGCCCGCCCAACACCCTGGCCCGCCTCGGCGACGCCATCCGCGTCATCCGCGACCTCGCCGAGGGCCGCGAGACCGTCGTCGACCGCGAGTCCGGCACGACGCTGCGGCTGCCGTGGGTCGAGAACGGCCGGCTGCCGGTGTGGATGGCGGCGTACGGGCCGAAGGCGCTGGCGCTCGCCGGGCAGGTCGCGGACGGCTTCATCCTCCAGCTCTCGGACGTCTACCTCACGGAGTTCATGGTCAAGGCCGTACGCACCGCCGCCGCCCAGGCGGGCCGCGACCCGGACGACCTGACGATCTGCGTCGCCGCCCCCGCGTACGTCACGGACGGCACCCCCGAGGGCCTGGCGCACGCGCGCGAGCAGTGCCGCTGGTTCGGCGGCATGGTCGGCAACCACGTCGCCGACCTCGTCGACCGCTACGGCGAGCACTCCGACGTCGTCCCCGAGGCGCTCACGGCGTACGTCAAGCAGCGCCAGGGCTACGACTACTCGCACCACGGCCGCGCCGGAAACCCCTCCACCGACTTCGTCCCGGACGACATCGTGGACCGCTTCTGCATCCTGGGCCCCGTCGAGGCGCACCTGGAGAAGCTGCGCCGGCTGCGGGAGCTGGGCGTGCACCAGTTCGCGATCTACGCGATGCACGACGCGAAGGAGTCCACCATCGACGCGTACGGGAAGTACGTCATCCCGGCGCTGGCCTGAGGGGGCACCATGACCGCGGACGCCGCGTCACCGTCCTACCCGGGGCCGCCGGCCGACGGCCGGGTGGAACCCGCCCCCGCCGACGACCTGGGCACCAGCCGCTACGCCAACGCCGACCTGCTCCCCGTCCCCGCCGCGCAGCGCACCTGGACCACGTACAACTTCGCCGCGCTGTGGGTCGGCATGGCGGTCAACGTGCCGACCTGGACGCTGGCCGCGGGCCTCATCGCGCTGGGCATGGACTGGAAGCAGGCCGTCCTCACCATCGCCCTGGCGAACGTCATCGTGCTGCTGCCGATGCTGCTGACCGGCCACGCGGGCCCCAAGTACGGCATCCCCTTCCCGATCCTGGCCCGCTCGTCGTTCGGCGTGGTCGGCGCCAACCTGCCGGCGCTGCTGCGGGGCGTCGTCGCCTGCGCCTGGTTCGGCATCCAGACGTGGATCGGCGGCCAGGCGATCTACTTCCTGGCCGGGAAGATCATCGGCGCCGGGAGCTGGTGGGTCGACGCCGGCTCGTGGGGCGGCTATCCGTGGCCGCAGTGGCTCTGCTTCGTGCTGTTCTGGCTGATCGAGGTCGGCATCATCCTCTTCGGCATGGAGGGGGTGAAGAAGCTGGAGAACTGGGCCGCGCCACTGATGCTCGCGGGCGCGGTCGCGCTGCTGATATGGATAGCCGACCAGGCCGGCGGCTTCGGCCCGCTGCTGGACGAGCCGTCCGAGCTGGGCTGGGGCACCGAGTTCTGGAAGGTGTTCTTCCCCGCGCTCATGGGCATGATCGGCTTCTGGTCGACGCTGTCGCTGAACATCCCGGACTTCACCCGCTTCGGCGCCGGACAGCGCGCGCAGATCTGGGGCCAGTCGCTCGGACTGCCCACCACGATGGCCGCGTTCGCGCTGCTGTCCGTGCTGGTCACCTCGGGTTCGCAGGCGGTGTACGGCAAGCCGATCTGGGAGCCGGCGGAGCTGGCCGCCCGGATGGACACCAAACTGGGCATCGCCTTCGCCCTGTTCGTCATCCTGCTCGCCACCCTGACGACGAACGTCGCGGCCAACCTGGTCAGTCCGGCGTACGACCTGTCCAACCTGGCGCCGAAGGCCATCAGTTTCCGCACCGGCTCGCTGATCGCGTGCGCGGCGGGGATGCTGATGTTCCCCTGGGAGCTGATCGCCAACCCGGACATCTACATCTTCGTCTGGCTCGGCACCTACGGCGGCCTGCTGGGCGCGGTCGCCGGCGTCCTGATCGCCGACTACTGGCTGGTCCGCCGCACCGCGCTGGCCCTGCCCGATCTGTACCGCCGCGACGGCGCGTACTGGTACAAGGGCGGCTGGAACTGGCGCGGCATCCTGGCCTTCGCGGTCGGCGCCCTCCTGGCGGTGGGCGGCTCCCACACGGACGAGGGCACGTCAGGCCCGTACCCGGAGGACGGCCTGATCCCCTTCCTGAAACCCCTGGCGGACTACGGCTGGGCGGTGGGCCTGGGCACGTCGCTGATCCTCTACACCCTGCTGATGCGGGGAACATCCGCGAAGCCGGCCACCTCACCGCCGGCACCGGCGGCCCTGCACTGACCCGCCACCCTCACAGACCGGCGGCCACGAGGATCCGGCTCATCCGGGACACCCGGAGCACGGGGTTGGCGGCTGCCTCGTCGGCGACGCCGGGTTCCGGGTCGGAGAGCAACTGCTCCAGCAGCGCGTCCGTGACGTTGGGGTGGCGGGCGACACCGCAGCGCAGGAAGGACTCGCCGGCCGAGGCGAGCCGCAGAAGGGCCGCCACGGGCAGCTCGGGGTCCTGCAAGGCGGCGTAACGCACCTGCGGGTTCTCCTCGTCGGCGAGCGTGCGCAGCGTGTGACGGGGGTAGTTGGGGTGGTCGACGAGCGACGGCCGGAGGGGGAAGACGTCACCGCCGGCGCGGACGAGCCGTTCCAGCACGTCCGAAGGTGTGTCCGGCCGCCGGGCGGCGGCGCGGCGGACGGAGAGCTCCGGGTCGGCGTCCAGCCGCTGCCATGCCTCGGCGGGCAGGTCGTGACAGGACGCCAGGACGCGCCGGAACGGCGTGTGCGGGCTCTCCAGGTAGCGCATCCGTTCGCTGACGGGCGCTTCCCGCAGCCAGTGCGGGTCGTTGAGGGCCCAGTCCAGCAGCAGGGGGACCTCGATGTTCCCCTTCCGGTCCTCGGCTGCCACGAGCGCGTAGATCCTGGCCCGGGCCTCCTCGGGGACGTGACGGCTCTGTGCCACGGCGACCCGCACGTGGAGGTCGTCGGACTCCAGGAGTTGCGCAACCATCTCCGCCGTGAGGTGGGGGTTTCCGGCGACAGCCTCGAAGACCTCCTCGTCCCCGCTCCGTATGAGCCGCGCGAACCGGTCGGGCGAGAGCGGGACGTAGCGCGCCACGTTGACGCGCACGGCGGGGTCGGCGAGGCAGCGGTCCCGCCATTCCGGCGGGACGCCCGGGTGCTCCCGCAGGGTGGCGGCGGCACGGACGGCCGGATCCGGGTCGGCGAGCAGCCTCGCCTGCACGGCGGGCGGGCGGTCATGCCATGCCTCCGCCACCACGGCGCGCAGCTTCGGGTCCGGCGCGCCGGCAAGTGCGGTCCGCGGGCTGCCGTAAGCCTCTTCGAGATCCTCGATGCCCAGGGCCACCCCGCGATCCACCATGGCGCGGACGAAGTCCACGTGCGCGTCGCGGATCGCCGGATCGGGATGCTCCGCGATCCTCCGGCGCATCGCCGGGGAGACCCGGTCCCCGTGCAGGCCCACGGCGCCGACTTCGTCGCCGTACGTCAGCAGTGCCTCGACAACGGCGTCCGCCAGCATTCCGCGGCGCCGTCCTATCCCGCGCCGGCCCGCCCGGTGGGCGGCCAGGCGTACCAGGACGTCCTGCGGGGCCGCCGGATTGCGGCCCAGTCCGGACAGTCGCGGATGCGTGAGGCTCGTCATGCGCTCAACCCGCCCAAGCCGCCGCGCCGGGCAGGCTCTACGCGCTCGCCGTCGTCAGCCGGGTCAGCAGGGGCGGCAGCGCCTCGCTGATCGGCTCGCGGACGAGTTCCGCTGCGCGGTCGTCGTACGGGGTGGGCTCGGCGTTGACGACGATCAGGTGGGCGCCGTGGTCGGCGGCCAGGCCCGCCAGGCCGGCGGCGGGCTGGACCTGGAGGCTGGTGCCCACCGCGATGAAGACCTCGCACGCCTCCGCGATCGCGGCGGCCTCGCCCAGGACGGCCGGGTCGAGCCGTTCGCCGAACATCACCGTGGCGGACTTGAGGATGCCGCCGCACTCCAGGCACGGCGGATCGGCCTCGCCCGCCTCGACGCGGGCCAGCGCGTCCGCCATCGGCCCGCGCGCGGCGCACTGCGTGCACACGAAGCTCCGGGCGGAGCCGTGCAGTTCGAGGACCTTGCGGGCCGGCGTCCCCGCGAGCTGGTGCAGTCCGTCCACGTTCTGCGTGAGGACCCGTACCGGCACACCGGCGCGCTCCAGATCCGCGATGGCCAGGTGCGCCGCGTTGGGCTCGGCGGCCAGCGTGCGGTTGGTGCGCCGCATCTGCCAGGAGCGCCGCCGGATCTCCGGGTCCGCCATGTAGTAGTCGTACGTGACGAGCTTCTGCGCCTCCGGGTCCCGGCGCCAGACCCCGTTCGGGCCGCGGTAGTCGGGGATGCCGGAGTCGGTGGAGATGCCGGCGCCGCTGAGGATCGCCACCAGCGGGCGCCGCCCCGTACTCTCCGTCGTCGCAGACATGCGGACAGGGTACGGGCGCCCACCCCCTGCCGTGCCACGGCATTTCCTAGTTCGCGAAGCCGCCCCTCGGCTCGGTGATCTCCAGGTTCGTGCCGTCCGGGTTCCCCGACCGGATCCTGGAACTGGATGAGGTCGATGCCCAGCCCGTCGAGGCAGGGGCCGGCCGGGTGGTTGATCGTCGCGTAGCGCAGGGTCGCGGCCGGCTCCCGGCCGGTGAGGGCGTAGAACGCGATCGAGGCGTCCAGGTCCGAGACCGGGATGCCGACGTGGGCGGCGCGGGTGAGGTGCACCGGGGTGGCGGCGGCAGCCATGGGGGAGTCCCTCTCGGACGAAGCCCCACGACCGGTTGGGGAGGATTCTTCAGGAAGATACGGAATCACGCATCCTCTCCGCATTCCGTGTCCTCGGCCACCGCATGGTTCGATGGACATATGATCGACGACTTCCTGGCCTCCGCCGACGCCCTCGACCGGGTCGAGGACGCCCTGCGCAAGGCGTCGGCCGAGGAGGTCATGCCCCGCTTCCGGCAGCTCCGCGCCGACGAGATCGTGCAGAAGGACGGCCCCCACGACCTGGTCACCGTCGCCGACCGGAACGCCGAGCTGCACCTGGAGCGCAGCCTGACCGCGCTGCTGCCCGGGTCCGTGCTCGTCGGCGAGGAGGGGACGCACGCCGACCCCGCCCGGCTCGCCGCGCTGCGCGGGGACGCGCCGGTGTGGATCGTGGACCCCGTCGACGGCACCCGGCAGTTCGTCCGCGGCGAGCCCGGCTTCTGCATGCTCGTCGCCCTCGCCCACCGCGGCGAGGTGCTGGTCTCCTGGACGTACCTGCCGGCGAAGGACGTCATGGCCGTCGCCCGCCGTGGCGGCGGCGCGCACATCGCCGGCGGCGAGGAGCTGCGCTCCGGCGTGCCCGAGCCCGGGCAGGAACTGCACGTCGCGGTCTCCCACCACGACTTCACCACCGACGCCGAGAAGCGCGCGCTCGCCCGCCTCGATGTCCCGGGGGTACGGGCCAGGCCCTGCGGCTCCGCCGGCCACGACTACCTGTCCGTGGCCCGCGGCGAGATCGACGCCGTGGCGTTCTCCTGGGAGAAGCCCTGGGACCACGCCGCGGGCCTGCTGCTCGTCGGCGAGGCGGGCGGCGCCAGCGGTACGGTCGCGGGGGAGCCGTTCCGCGTGGCCGGCGGCAACGCGCTGCCGTTCACCGCGGCGCGGGACGCGGAAACGGCACGTCATATCCTTGCCCTGCTGGCCGGACCCGGCCGAGGCGTGCCGGGGGCGGCGCCCTAGGGTCCTGCTGCCGGATCAGGCCGGCACGGGGCGGCAAGGACCGGGATTGTTCCACCGGAAGAGCCCTGACCCCAGTCAGTGACGACGGGAGTGGCGAGGCGGATGACGACGCTGGTCGACGTGGTGGTCGTAGGCGCGGGGCCCAACGGGCTGACCGCCGCCGTCGAACTCGCCAGACGCGGCTTCACGGTCGAGGTCTTCGAGGCGCGCGACAGCATCGGCGGCGGGGCGAGCACCGCCGAGCTGACCCTGCCGGGCTTCCGGCACGACCCGTGCTCCGCCGCCCACCCCTTCGGCATCGGCTCCCCGGTCTTCGGCGAACTGCCGCTGGCGGAACACGGCCTGGCGTGGGTGCACAGCGAGCTGGCGATGGCGCACCCGTTCCCCGACGGCTCCGCGGCCGTGCTCTCCCGCTCCGTGGGCGAGACGGCGATGTCGCTCGGCACCCGCGACGCCGGTGTCTACCGGCGGCTGGTCGAGCCGTTCCTCGGCAAGTGGGACACGCTGTCGTGGGACTTCTTCACCGCCTCGCTGCGCTCCGTGCCCCGCGACCCCGTCACCCTCCTGCGGCTCGGCCAGCTCGCCATGCCCGCATCGCTGCTGAACCGCCGCTTCCAGGGCGCGCACGCCCGCGGCATGGTGGCCGGCCTCGCCGCGCACGCCATCGCGCCGCTGCACACGCCGATCACCGCGGCCATGGCGCTGACCTTCGCGCTCGCCGGCCACGCCGTCGGCTGGCCGGTGGCCCGCGGCGGCTCGCAGGCCATCTCCGACGCGCTCGCGGCGTACCTGCGCGAGCTGGGCGGCGAGATCCACACCGGGATCGAGGTCAAGCGGCTGGACGAGCTGCCGCCGGCGCGCGCGTACGTCTTCGACACCTCGCCGACCGCGCTGGCACGCATCGCCGGGCTCGGCGGCGCGTACGACGGCTTCCGCTACGGACCGTCCGTGTTCAAGATCGACTACGCCCTGGACGGGCCGATGCCGTGGACCTCGGCGGAGGCGCGCCGCGCCACGACGGTGCACGTCGGGCCCACCGAGGGCGAGATCGGCGCGGCCCTCGACGCCGCCGTGAACGGCGTCGCGCCCGCCGTGCCGTTCCTCATCACCTGCCAGCCGACCATCGCCGACCCCACCCGCGCGCCCGAGGGCAAGCACACCTTCTGGGTCTACGGGCACGTGCCCAACGGCTGGGAGGGCGACGCCACCGACGCCATCGAGCGGCAGTTGGAGCGCTTCGCGCCCGGCTTCCGCGACCTGGTGCTGGCCCGCGCCACCGCCGGACCGCCGCAACTGGCCGCGCGCAACGCCAACTACGTCGGCGGCGACATCGCCTCCGGCGCGTTCTCCGGCATGCAGACCCTCATGCGCCCGCGGCTCGCCCGGGTGCCGTGGGCCACGGTCCACCCCCGCGTCTTCCTGTGCTCCTCGTCCACGTACCCGGGACCCGGCGTGCACGGGATGGGCGGCCACAACGCGGCCCGCGCGGTCTTCCGCACCCTGACGCGGTCCCGCTGACCGGCGGCGCTCCCGTACGCCGGAGCCGTACCGCCGCCGCACCGTGATGTCGGATTCTCGCTAGCATTCGACCTCGCGGTGGACCACGCTGGAGGCATGTTCACCGATACGGAGCGCTGCGTACGGGCCGTCCAGTCCAAGGACGCCCGCTTCGACGGCTGGTTCTTCACCGGGGTGCTGACCACCGGCATCTACTGCCGGCCCAGTTGCCCCGTCGTCCCGCCCAAGCCCCAGAACATGCGGTTCTACCCCAGCTCCGCCGCCGCCCAGCAGGCCGGTTTCCGCGCCTGCAAGCGGTGCCGCCCCGACACCAGCCCCGGTTCCCCCGAGTGGAACCACCGGGCCGACCTCACCGCCCGCGCCATGCGGCTCATCGCCGACGGCGTCGTCGACCGCGACGGCGTCGAGGGGCTCGCCGCCGGGCTCGGCTACAGCGCCCGGCAGATCGAGCGCCAGCTCCGCGCCGAGCTCGGCGCGGGCCCGCTCGCGCTCGCCCGCGCCCAGCGCGCCCAGACCGCACGGGTCCTCATCGAGACCTCCCCGCTGCCCATGGGCGACATCGCCTTCGCCGCGGGCTTCTCCTCCATCCGCACCTTCAACGACACCGTCCAGGAGGTCTTCGCGCTCGCCCCCACCGAGCTGCGCCGCCGCGCCGCGCGCAGCCGCGCCGGCACCGGCGGCGCGCCCGGCGCGACCGGCACCGGCGGCGGCGCCCCGGGCGTCATCAGCCTCCGGCTGCCCTTCCGGCAGCCGCTCACCCCCGACAACCTCTTCGGCCACCTCGTCGCCACCGCCGTCCCCGGCGTGGAGGAGTGGCGCGGCGGCGCGTACCGGCGCACGCTGCGGCTTCCGTACGGGCACGGCATCGCGTCGCTCACGCCCAGGCCGGGTCCTCATCCCTATATCGCAGCCCGCCTCGCCCTCACCGACCAGCGCGACCTGGCCATCGCCATCAGCCGCTGCCGCCGGCTGCTCGACCTCGACGCCGACCCCGTCGCCGTCGACGAGCAGCTCGCCCGCGACCCCCAGCTCGCCGAGCTGATCGCCAAGGCGCCCGGGCGGCGGGTGCCGCGCACGACGGACGGCGCCGAGTTCGCGGTACGGGCCGTCCTCGGCCAGCAGGTCTCCACCGCGGCGGCCCGCACCCACGCGGGACGGCTGGTGACCGCGTACGGGACGGAGATCGAGGACGCGGAAGGCGGCCTCACCCACCTCTTCCCCGAACCCGGCGCCCTCGCCGGACTCGACCCCGCCGCCCTGGCGATGCCGCAGTCCCGGCGGACCACTCTGACCGCGCTCGTCGCCGCCCTGGCCGCCGGCGACCTCGACCTCGGCGGCGGCAGCGACTGGGAGCAGGCCCGCCGGCAGCTCGCCGAGCTGCCCGGGATCGGCCCCTGGACCGTCGAGGTCGTCGCCATGCGCGCCCTCGGCGACCCCGACGCCTTCCCGGCCACCGACCTCGGCGTCCGCAAGGCCGCCGCCGGACTCGGCCTGCCAGGCAGCCCCGCGGCCCTCGTCCGCCACTCGGCCGCCTGGCGGCCCTGGCGGGCGTACGCCGTGCAGTACCTCTGGGCGGCGCCGCCCGCCGGCGACCACCCGATCAACCTGATGCCCACGGAGTGAAGGACATGCGAACCCACACCACAGTCGACAGCCCGGTAGGACCCCTCACCCTCGTCGCGGAGGACGACAGCCTCACCGGGCTCTACATGACCGACCAGCGCCACCGCCCCGCCGACGAGACCTTCGGCACGCCGGCCGACCCGGAGGACCCGCCGTTCGCGGCGGCGGCCGTGCAGCTCGCGGCGTACTTCGCGGGCGAGCGCACCGACTTCGACCTGCCGCTGCACCTTTCCGGCACGCCGTTCCAGCAGCGGGTGTGGGAGCAACTGCGGCAGATCCCGTACGGCGAGACGATCTCCTACGGCGAACTCGCCGAGCGCGTCGGCAACCCCGCCGCCTCCCGCGCCGTCGGCATGGCCAACGGGCGCAACCCCGTGGGGATCATCGTCCCCTGCCACCGCGTCGTCGGCGCCAACGGCAGCCTCACCGGGTACGGGGGCGGGATCGACCGCAAGAAGCAGTTGCTCGCGCTGGAGCGGCGGGAGGGCTGAGCGCCCCGCCCCGGTCGCTGCCGTACGGGCCCGGGGCCGGCGTCATGCGCCGGTCCCGGGCCGATGGGCAATCGGGCGGGCTTGCGGATAGGGTCGCAGCGGCGTGACCAGGACCAGAGCGAGGGGTGGCAAGTGACGCACGGATCGGTGACCCGGGTGCTGATCGCGGCCGACAAGTTCAAGGGCTCCCTTACCGCGGAAGAGGTCGCCCAGCGGGTGACGGCAGGGCTGCGGAAGGTCGCGCCCGGCCTCGCGGTCGAGGCCCTGCCCGTCGCGGACGGCGGGGACGGCACGGTGGCCGCGGCCCTGGCGGCCGGCTTCGAGCGCCGCGAGGCGCGGGTCACGGGCCCGCTCGGCGAGCCGGTCACCGCGGCGTACGCGCTGCGCGACGGCACCGCCGTCGTCGAGATGGCCGAGGCGTCCGGGCTGCAACTGCTGCCCCCCGGCCACTTCGCGCCGCGCACCGCCACCACGTACGGCAGCGGCGAACTCCTGCGCGCGGCGCTCGACGCCGGGGCTCGGAGCATCGTCTTCGGCGTCGGCGGCAGCGCGACCACGGACGGCGGCGCGGGCATGCTCGCGGCGCTGGGCGGGGTCTTCCTGGACGCGGCGGGGGCGCCGGTGGGCCCCGGGGGCGGACCGCTGGCGGATCTCGCGCGGGCGGACCTGAGCGGGATCGACCCGCGGTTCGGGTCCGTGGAGCTGATCCTCGCCAGCGACGTCGACAACCCGCTGACCGGCCCGACCGGCGCTCCGGCGGTCTACGGCCCGCAGAAGGGCGCGAGCGCGGCGGACGTCGAGGCGCTGGACGCGGCGCTGGCGCACTATGTGCGGGTGCTGGAGGAGGCCGTGGGCCCGCGGGCCGCCGCGCTGGCGCGGGAGCCGGGCGCGGGGGCGGCGGGCGGCATCGGGTACGGGGCGCTGATCGGCCTCGGCGCGGTCTTCCGGCCCGGGATCGAGGTGCTGCTCGACGTCCTGGGCTTCGAGGCGGCGGTCGCGCGGGCGGACCTCGTGATCACGGGGGAGGGCTCGCTGGACCGCCAGACGCTGCACGGCAAGGCCCCGGCGGGCGTCGCGTCGGCGGCGCGCGCGGCGGGGAAGCGGGTGGTGGCGGTGTGCGGGGGCCTGTCGATCGACGAGGCGGCGCTGCGGGGGGCGGGGATCGAGCGCGCGTACGCGCTGTCGGCGCTGGAGCCGGACGTCAACCGCTCGATGCGCAACGCGGGCCCCCTGCTGGAGTCAGTGGCCGAATCCCTCGCCCGCGACTACCTCTGACGGCTCCCACCCGCGGGGCCGCGCCCCGGCCCCCTGCGGGGCTGCGCGCCGAACCCCCGCGGGGCCGTGCGCCGAACCCCCCGCGGGGCTGCGTCCCAATCTGCCACGGTCCCCCTCGGACCCCGGCGCTGCGCCCCTGCACCCCCTGGGCCGCGCCCGGGCCTCTCGCCGCACTCCGGCGCTCCACCCTGACTCCGCACGCAGTCCCCCTGAATCCCGCGGGCTCCACCGCCCCGCCCCACTCACGTGCGTTCCGGGTGGATCTCCGGGTGGTTCTGCCACCACGTCCCGTACCGCGGGTTGTTCGCCAGTCCCGCCTCGTACGCCCGGGACGCCGCCCGGTACAGCAGGTTCGCCTGTTCCGCCGGGACCGCCCGGCGTTGCCAGGCCAGGGTCAGGCGGCCCCTGATCGGGTCGCCTGCCAGGGGGCGCAGGGTCACGCCTGCCGTGGCGGGGGCCGTGGGCTGGAAGACCGCCACCGCGCGGCCGGCCGCTATCAGGCGGCGGTTCAGGGCCGTGTCGCCGATGCGGTAGCGCAGCGACGGGGTGAAGCCCGCCGTCGTGCAGGCCGTGTGGAGGGCTTCCGGGCCGCCGTCGTCCTGGCTCGTCATCGCCATCCACTGCTCGTCCGCCAGGTCGCCCAGCTCCACCCGCTCCCGCTCCGCGAGCCGGTGCCGCTCCGACAGGGCGATCCAGAACGGCTCGCCGGCGACCAGCGTGCGGGCCGTGACGCCGGAAGGGAGCGGCGTGCGGTGGTCGTTGACCTCGCCGTAGAGGATCGCGTCGTAGTGGCCGGAGCCCAGCAGCCGGGTCAGCGCCGTGACCGAGTCCTCGCTGTCGACCGTCGTCTGCCGCCCCGGCAGCAGCTCGTCCAGCTCCGCGACCAGCGCGCCGAGCATCACCAGCACGATGCTCCCCAGCCGCAGCGGCCCCGCCGCCGCGGCGCGCGCACCGGCCGCCAGCGCCTCCATCTCGTCCAGCACCCGGTGCGCCTTGGAGAGCACGAACTCGCCCAGCGGCGTGGGCAGTACGCCCCGCGGGGTGCGCGTGAACAGCTCGCCGCCCGCCACCCGTTCGATGCGGCGGAGCTGGGCCGAAAGCGCCGGCTGGGAGACGCCGAGGAGGCGGGCGGCGCCCGCGAGGCTGCCGGTCTCGGCGATCCGGCAGACAGCCTGCAGGTGCCGTAACTCCAGCTCCATTCCAGCAGCGTATAACCCGGGTATGGGGGCGGGTGGGATATCCCCGAAGCGCCATGTCCATGCCGATACTCGCGTCACCGGTTTCCCTAGAGGGGAGCAACAGACGTGAAGTCCACAAGACTTGGCGCGGTCGTGGCGGCACTCGCCCTGACCGCCGGCCTGACCGGTGCCTTCACCGGCACCACCAGCGCCGCGCCGCCGCCACCCGAGCAGCCGGGCGGCAAGGCCCGTGCCCTCGCCGCCGCCGACCGCGCCGCGGACAGCGGGCTCGACGGGCTGCGCCACAGCCCCGGCGAGGAACTCGTCCGCACCGGGGTGACCCCCTGGGACGACGGGCTCTACTACGCCGCGTACGAACGCACCTACCTCGGGCTGCCGGTCACCGGCGGCGACGCCGTCGTGCTCGCCGACAGCCGCGGGCGAGTCCTCGACGTGGCCGCCGCGCCCGCGCCCCCGCTGTCGCTCTCCCCGCGCGCCACGGTCTCCGCGGCCGCCGCCGAACGGACCGCCACCGCGCGGGTCGCGCACCCGGAGAAGGCCACGGCGCCCGAACTCGGCGTGCTGCTCAAGGGCGGCGACGCCGGCAAGGGCGTGCTGACCTGGCAGTCCACCGTCACCGGGACCACCGCCGCCGGCGCCCCCAGCGTGCGCGAGGTGTACGTCGACGCCCGTACCGGCAAGGTCGTCGAGACCCGCGAGCAGGTCCGCGACGCCTCCGGGCAGGGCTACCACTACGGCACCGTCGAGATCGACACCGCTGCCAACTCCATGACCGACCCGCTGCGCACCGGCTTCCAGTGCGGCGGCCAGAACGGCGCCCCGTACACCACCCCGCCCTGGGGCAACGGCGGCGCGAACGACCTGGAGACGGCCTGCGTCGACATCATGTACGCGGCCCAGCAGGAGTTCGACATGCTCAAGGAGTGGACGGGCTACAACGGCCAGAACGGCCGCGGCGGCCTCGTCCCCGCCCGCGCCGGTCTCAGCGTCGTCAACGCCTACTACGACGGCTCCAAGACCACCTACGGCCGCAACCAGACCGGCACCAACCAGCTCACCTCCATCGACGTCGTCGCGCACGAGTACGGGCACGAGATCTTCGACCGCACCCCCGGATCGAGCGGCTCGGGCAGCGAGAACGGCGGCATGAACGAGTCCACCGGCGACATCTTCGGCGCCATCACCGAGGCGTACGTCGACAGCCCCGCCGATCCGCCCGACTACACCGTCGGCGAGAAGGCCCGCTTCTACGGCGACACCCGCCCCATCCGCAACATGTACAACCCGTCGCTGGTCAACAACGACCCCAACTGCTACACCCAGCTCGGCTCCGGCACCGAGGTGCACGCCGCCGCCGGCCCGCAGAACCACTGGTTCTACCTGCTCGCCGAGGGCTCCAGCCCGGGCGGCGGCAAGCCGGACAGCCCGATCTGCGCCGGCGGCCCCTCCTCCGTCACCGGCGTCGGCGTCCAGAAGGCCGCGAAGATCTTCATGGGCGCGCTGCTGCTGAAGACCTCCGGCTGGAACCACCGCGCCGCCCGCGCGGCGACCATCACCACCGCAAAGGCCACCTACGGCACCACCGAGTGCAACGCCGTCAAGGCGGCCTGGAGCGCCATCGCCGTGCCCGCGGCGGCCGGCGAGGCGGACTGCGGCGGCAGCCAGACGCCGGACTTCTCCCTCGCGCTGTCGCCGAACTCCGGGAGCGCCGAGGCCGGCGGCTCCGCCACCGCCACCGTGAGCACCACGACGACCGGCGGGAACCCGCAGAGCGTCGCGCTCACCGCCGCCGCGCCCGCCGGCGTCACGGCGGCCTTCTCCCCGGCGACGGTGACCTCCGGCAACTCCGCGACGCTGACGCTCGACATCGCCGCCGGAACGGCGGACGGCACGTACCCGATCACGGTGACCGGCACCGGCAGCGCCACCCACACGGTGACGTACACCCTGACC
Source organism: Streptomyces sp. NPDC004134 (assembly GCF_042874195.1). Taxonomy (NCBI): domain Bacteria; kingdom Bacillati; phylum Actinomycetota; class Actinomycetes; order Kitasatosporales; family Streptomycetaceae; genus Streptomyces; species Streptomyces sp. NPDC004134. Next base: position 173,153 of record NZ_JBIAMS010000011.1, read on the forward strand.
GTCGGCTCCGACCCGGGACCCGGCACCTGGGCGGCCGGCACCTCCTACCGGGCGGGTGACACCGTCACCTACGGCGGCCGGGGCTACCGCTGCCTCCAGGCCCACACGGCCCTGCCGGGCTGGGAGCCGCCGAACGTCCCCGCGCTCTGGCAGCCCGTCTGACCCCGATCCAGGGCGGGCAGGCCGAAAAGGCCGCCGCGCCCGGGGGAGCGATCCCCCGGGCGCGGCGGTGCGGTCGTTCTCGTACGCCACGGGCCCCGCGGCGTGCCCTGCCGGACCCGTACGGCCCTGCCCGGCTCCGCTCAGCCCTGCGCGGCGGCGCGCGCTTCGCGGCGGCCGACGCGGAAGGTGTTCACCCGGCGGGCGGTGGCGAACAGCGGGATGGTCGCGGCCGTCACTATCTGCAGCGCGCAGCCGGTCTGGAGCAGCAACTGCCCGTTCGGCGCGTCGAACGCCCACGCGCCCAGGCAGGTCATGCTGATGAAGATCCACACCAGCGTGGCCACCGCGAGCCGGCCGCGCGGCTTGGGGTACTCCACCCGGCTCACCATCAGCCAGGCCACCCCGACGATCGCCAGCAGCGTCGGCACGAACGGCAGCTCCAGCAGCACCACCGAGATCACCGTCAGCGCCCCGAAGGGGCTCGGCATGCCCTGGAAGACGCCGTCCCGCACGGTGACGCAGGAGAACCGGGCAAGCCGCAGCACCACCGCCAGCACCACCGCGACCGCGGCCACCGTGGAGACCCGCTGGTGCGCGTCGTCGGCGACCATGCCGTAGACCAGCACGAAGTACGCCGGCGCCAGCCCGAAGCTGATCAGGTCGGAGAGGTTGTCCAGCTCCGCGCCCATCGCCGAGCTGCGCAGCTTGCGTGCCACCAGGCCGTCGAAGAGGTCGAAGACCGAGGCGAGCAGCATGAGGATCACGGCGGTGGCGGCGCTGTGCCGGGCGATGCCGCCGGCGTCCTCGCCCGCCAGGTGCGGGACCAGCACGCCGGTGGTGGTGAAGTAGACGGCGAGGAAGCCGCAGGTCGCGTTGGCCAGGGTGAGGGTGTCGGCGATCGACAGCCGCGTGGACAGCGGCATGTCGTCGTCGTCCTCGTCGACCTCGGGGACCCAGCCGGCCTTCGTCTCGGGATCAATCACGGTCAAGGCGCGTCACCCCCGCCGTGGTGGTCTGGCCGACGTCCACGCCGGGGTCGATGCCCTGCGGCAGGTACACGTCGACGCGGGAGCCGAAGCGGATCAGCCCGACGCGCTCGCCCTGCTCGACCTTGGTGCCGCCGGTCACGTACGGCACGATGCGGCGGGCGACCGCGCCGGCGATCTGGACCATCTCGACATCGCCGAGCTCGGTGTCCAGGTGCCACACGACGCGCTCGTTGTTCTCGCTCTCCTTGTTGAACGCCGGGACGTAGCCGCCGGGAACGTGCTCCACGGAGCGGACGGTGCCGGCCAGCGGCGCGCGGTTCACGTGCACGTTCAGCGGGCTCATGAAGATCGCGACCCGGGTGCGGCCGTCGGGCCACGGCATGATGCTCTGCACCACGCCGTCCGCGGGGGAGACGACCCGGCCGTCGGCGATCTCGCGGTCGGGGTCGCGGAAGAACCACAGCATGCCCGCCGCCAGCGCGGCGGGGGGCACGGCGGCCAGCCGGTCGGGCCAGCGCCCGCTGCGGCGGGCGCGGACGGCGGTGACGGCTGCGGTGGCCAAGGTCGGCAGGAGCCACGGCGATGCGCCGCGCGCCAGGCGGATCCGGCGGCGCGGAACGTTATCTGGGCTGTGGGGCATGTTTGACCTTCGTAGCGGGAGGGGGCCGCGGTGATGGGGGACGGCGGCTTGTCGGGGATGTTATCGGTTGGCACCGGCAACTCGGCAAGCCGAAGCGAGCTTTCGCCCGCCGGGGCCGCGTGACCGGCTGTCACGCCACCCCTGCCGCCTGCCCCTGAAGCAGTCCTTCAACCCTGGGACCCGTACTCCTCGAGCAGTCGCCGTCCAATGATCATTTTCTGGATCTCGGCGGTGCCTTCGCCAATGAGAAGCATCGGCGCCTCCCGGTAGAGGCGCTCGATCTCGTACTCCTTGGAGAAGCCGTAGCCGCCGTGGATGCGGAACGCGTCTTCCACGACTTCCTTGCAGTACTCGGAAGCGAGATATTTGGCCATTCCCGCCTCTAGGTCGTTACGTTCTCCAGTGTCCTTTTTGCGTGCCGCTCGCACCATCATCGCATGCGCCGCCTCGACCTTGGTAGCCATCTCGGCCAGTTTGAACTGGATCGCCTGGTGCCGGGCGATCTGCCGGCCGAAGGCGTGCCGCTGCTGTGCGTAGCCGACGCCCAGCTCGAAGGCCCGCTGGGCGACGCCGCAGCCGCGCGCGGCGACGTTCACGCGGCCCACCTCGACCCCGTCCATCATCTGGTAGAAGCCCCGGCCCGCCCCCTCGGGGCCGCCGAGCACCCGGTCGGCAGGTACGCGCAGCCCGTCCATGATCAGCTCGGTGGTGTCGACGCCCTTGTAGCCCATCTTGTCGATCTTGCCGGGGATGGTCAGCCCCGGCTTCACGGTGCCGAACCCCGGCTCCTTCTCCACCAGGAACGTCGTCATCGAGCGGTGCGCGGGCGCGTCGGGGCCCAGCCCCTCGTCCGTCCGGCACAACACCGCGACCAGCGACGACGTGCCGCCGTTGGTCAGCCACATCTTCTGCCCGGTGAGCAGGTAGTCACCGCTTTCCGCGTCCCGTACGCCCTTGGACGTGATCGCCGCCACGTCCGAGCCGAGCCCGGGCTCCGACATCGAGAACGCGCCGCGCACCTCGCCCGCGGCCATCAGCGGCAGGAAGTGCTCCCGCTGCTCGGCCGTGCCGTGCTGCTTGATCATGTACGCCACGATGAAGTGCGTGTTGATGATCCCCGACACGCTCATCCAGCCGCGGGCGATCTCCTCCACGCACAGCGCGTAGGTGAGCAGCGACTCGCCGAGACCGCCGTACTCCTCCGGGATCATGAGGCCGAAAATGCCCAGTTCCTTCAGGCCCTCGACGATCTTCGCGGGATACTCGTCGCGGTGCTCCAGGTCCGTGGCCACCGGCAGGATCTCTTTGTCGACGAAGCCGCGGACCGTGGCGACGATCTCGCGCTGGACCCCGGTCAGCCCCTCCGTCTGCGCCAGCCGCCCCATCACCGCTCCCCGCCGTGCCCGGCCGGCTCCGGGCGGCCCGGCTGCTCGCCGCCGCGCGCCCGGACGTACGCCTCCGTGGGCACCATCACCTTGCGCCGGAAGACGCAGACCAGGGTGCCGTCCTGCTTGTGGCCGCGGGTCTCGACGTGCACGATGCCGCGGTCGTCCTTCGACTTCGAGGGCCACTTGCCGAGCACGGTCGTCTCTCCGTAGACCGTGTCGCCGTGGAAGGTGGGCGCGACGTGCTTCAGCGACTCGACCTCCAGGTTGGCGATCGCCTTGCCGGAGACGTCCGGCACGGACATGCCGAGCAGCAGGGAGTACACGTAGTTGCCGACGACGACGTTGCGGCCGAAGTCGGTGGCCCCGCCCGCGTAGTGCGCGTCGAGGTGCAGCGGGTGGTGGTTCATGGTCAGCAGGCAGAAGAGATGGTCGTCGTACTCGGTGACGGTCTTGCCCGGCCAGTGCTTGTACACCGCGCCCGGCTCGAACTCCTCGTAGGTGCGTCCGAACTGCATGTCAGCCCTCCGGCGGGGTGAAGGCGGTGGTGCGGGTCATGCCGGCGGCGCGCCCCTTGCCCGAGATGACGAGGGCCATCTTGCGGCTCGCCTCGTCGATCATCTCGTCGCCGAGCATCGCGGAGCCCTTCCTGCCGCCCTCGTCCGAGGTGTAGTAGTCGTACGCGTCGAGGATCAGCTCGGCGTGGTCGTAGTCCTCCTGGGACGGCGAGAAGACCTCGTTGGCGGCCTCGATCTGGCCCGGGTGCAGCACCCACTTGCCGTCGAAGCCGAGCGCGGCGGCGCGGCCCGCGACCTCGCGGAAGCCGTCGACGTCGCGGATCTGGAGGTACGGGCCGTCGATGGCCTGGAGGTCGTGGCTGCGGGCGGCCATGAGGATCCGCATGAGGATGTAGTGGTAGGCGTCGGCCGGGTAGCCGGGCGGCTGCTGCCCGACGACCAGGGACTTCATGTTGATCGACGCCATGAAGTCGGCGGGCCCGAAGACGATGGTCTCCAGCCGGGGCGAGGCGGCGGCGATGGCGTCGACGTTCACCAGCCCCTTCGCGTTCTCGATCTGCGCCTCGATGCCGATGCGGCCGACCTCGAAGCCCATCGTCTTCTCGATCTGGGTGAGCAGCAGGTCGAGCGCGGTGATCTGCCCGGCGTCCTGGACCTTCGGCAGCATGAGGCAGTCCAGGTTCGGCCCGGCGCCCTCGACGACGGTGATGACGTCGCGGTACGTCCAGTGCGTGGTCCAGTCGTTGACCCGTACCACCCGCGTCTTGCCGCTCCAGTCGCCCTCGTTGAGGAACTTCACGATGGTGTGCCGCGCGTCGGGCTTGGCGAGCGGCGCGCAGGCGTCCTCCAGGTCCAGGAACACCTGGTCGGCGGGCAGCCCCTGCGCCTTCTCCAGGAACCGGGGGCTGGACCCGGGCACGGCGAGACAGGAACGCCGCGGCCGCAGCCGGTCGGACGGGGTGGGGGCGGGGCTCATGCGGGGGCCTCCTGGGGGTCGAGTTCGTTCGCGCGCCTGATCTCGTCGACGATACGGCCGATGATCTGCGTGATTCCGAAGTCCTTCGGGGTGAACACGGCCGCCACCCCGGCGGCGCGCAGCGTCTCGGCGTCCGCCGCCGGGATGATGCCGCCGACGACCACCGGCACGTCGCCGGCGCCCGCGCGGCGCAGCCGGTCCAGCACGTCGGGGACGAGTTCCGCGTGCGAGCCGGAGAGGATGGACAGGCCGACGCAGTGCACGTCTTCGGCGACCGCGGCGGCCGCGATCTGCTCCGGCGTCAGCCGGATGCCCTGGTAGACGACCTCGAAGCCGGCGTCCCTGGCGCGTACGGCGATCTGCTCGGCGCCGTTGCTGTGCCCGTCGAGACCCGGCTTGCCGACGAGCAGCCGCAGCCGGCCGCTGCCCAGCTCCGCGGCGGTGCCCGCGGCCCGGTCCCGTACGGCGGTGAGCGCGGCCTCGCCGCCCGTCTCCGCCGCCGGGACGGCGACCGGCGCGCCGCCGACGCCCGTCGGGGCCCGGAACTCGCCGAAGACGTCGCGCAGCGCCCAGGCCCACTCGCCGGTGGTGGCGCCGGCGCGGGCGCACTCCAGGGAGGCGGGCATCAGGTTGGCCGTACCCGCCGCGGCGGCCTTCAGTTCCGTCAGCGCGCGCTGCACGCGCGGCTCGTCGCGGGACAGCCGCCACTCGTGCATGGCGGCGACGACCCGTGCCTCCACGTCCGGGTCGACTGTCATGATCGCGGCGTCCAGGTCCGCGGTGAGCGGGCTGGGCTCGGTCTCCGTATGGCAGTTGACCCCGACGATCCTCTCCTCGCCCGACTCGATCCGGGCCCGCCGCTCGGCGTGCGAGGCCACCAGCCGCGCCTTGAGGTAGCCGGACTCCACCGCCGCGACGGCGCCGCCCAGCTTCTCGATGTGCGCCATCTCGGCGGTCGCGCCCTCGACCAGTTCGGCCACCCGCGCCTCCACCACATGGCTGCCGGCGAAGAGGTCGGGGTGCTCCAGCAGGTCGCTCTCGTACGCCAGCACCTGCTGGATGCGCAGGCTCCACTGCTGGTCCCACGGGCGCGGCAGGCCCAGCGCCTCGTTCCAGGCGGGCAACTGCACGGCCCGGGCGCGGGCGTCCTTCGACAGCGTCACGGCGAGCATCTCCAGCACGATGCGCTGGACGTTGTTCTCCGGCTGCGCCTCGGTCAGGCCGAGGGAGTTGACCTGCACGCCGTAGCGGAAGCGGCGCTGCCGGGGGTCCTCGATGCCGTAGCGCTCGCGGGTGAGGGTGTCCCAGATGCGGGTGAACGCCCGCATCTTGCACATCTCCTCGACGAACCTGACCCCGGCGTTGACGAAGAAGGAGATCCGGCCGACGACCTCGCCCAGCTTCTCCGGCGGCACCTGGCCGGAGTCGCGGACGGCGTCCAGGACGGCGGTCGCGGTGGCCATCGCGTACGCGATCTCCTGCACCGGCGTCGCGCCCGCCTCCTGGAGGTGGTAGCTGCAGATGTTGACGGGGTTCCACTTCGGCATCTTCCCGACGGTGTACGCGATGGTGTCGGTGGTCAGCCGCAGCGAGGGCCCGGGCGGGAAGACGTACGTGCCGCGGGACAGGTACTCCTTGACGATGTCGTTCTGCGTGGTGCCGGCGAGCTTCGCGACGCCCGCCTCGTCCAGGCCCTGCTCCTCGGCCACCACCTGGTAGAGCGCCAGCAGCCACATCGCGGTGGCGTTGATGGTCATGGAGGTGTTCGTGCGCTCCAGCGGGATGCCCGCGAAGAGGCGGCGCATGTCGCCCAGGTGCGAGACGGGCACGCCGACGCGGCCGACCTCGCCGCGGGCGAGCACGTGGTCGGGGTCGTAGCCGGTCTGGGTGGGCAGGTCGAAGGCGACCGACAGGCCGGTCTGGCCCTTGGCGAGGTTGCGCCGGTACAGCTCGTTGGACGCCTCGGCGGTGGAGTGGCCCGCGTAGGTGCGCATCAGCCAGGGCCGGTCCTTGGCCGCCATCACGCGTTCCCGGCGTGCTCGACGGCCCGCTCCGGCGCGCTGGGACGACCCGGTGCCGCGGCCGCCCGCGGCCCCGGCGGGGGGCCGCTGCGGAAGAGGTGGATGGCGTCGATGTGCGCGGCGCGCTTCTCCTCGTCCCGTACGCCCAGGCCCTCGGCCGGGGCGAGGCAGAGCACGCCGACCTTGCCCTGGTGCAGGTTGCGGTGGACGTCGTACGCCGCCTGGCCGGTCTCGGCCAGCGGGTAGGTCTTCGACAGGGTGGGGTGGATCCGGCCCTTGTCGACGAGCCGGTTGGCCTCCCACGCCTCGCGGTAGTTGGCGAAGTGCGAGCCGATGATCCGCTTCAGCGACATCCACAGGTAGCGGTTGTCGTACTCGTGCACGAAGCCGGAGGTCGACGCGCAGGTGACGATGGTGCCGCCGCGGCGGGTGACGTAGACGGAGGCCCCGAAGGTCTCCCGGCCGGGGTGCTCGAAGACGATGTCGACGTCCTCGCCCCCGGTCAGCTCGCGGATGCGCGCGCCGAAGCGCTTCCACTCGCGCGGGTCCTGCTCGTGCTCGTCGCGCCAGAAGCGGTAGTCCTCGCCGCGCCTGTCGATGATCGCCTCCGCGCCCATCCGGCGGCAGATGTCCGCCTTCTCGGGGCTGGAGACCACGCAGATGGGCGTGGCGCCGCCGGCGAGCGCGAACTGCGTGGCGTACGAGCCGAGTCCGCCGCTCGCGCCCCAGATGAGCACGTTGTCGCCCTGTTTCATGGCGGCGCCGTTGCGGGAGACGAGCTGGCGGTACGCGGTGGAGTTGACCAGCCCGGGGGCGGCGGCCTCCTCCCAGGACAGGTGGTCCGGCTTGGGCATGAGCTGGTTGGACTTCACCAGCGCGATCTCCGCCAGGCCGCCGAAGTTGGTCTCGAAGCCCCAGATGCGCTGCTCGGGGTCGAGCATGGTGTCGTCGTGGCCGTCGGCGCTCTCCAGCTCCACCGACAGGCAGTGCGCCACCACCTCGTCGCCGGGCCGCCAGGCGACGACGCCGGGTCCGGTGCGCAGCACGACGCCGGCGAGGTCGGAGCCGATGACGTGGTACGGCAGGTCGTGGCGGCGGGCGAGGGGGGAGAGGCGGCCGTAGCGCTCCAGGAAGGCGAAGGTGGACAGCGGCTCGAAGATCGAGGTCCACACCGAGTTGTAGTTCACGGAGCTGGCCATCACCGCCACCAGGGCCTCGCCGGGGCCGAGTTCCGGCACCGGCACCTCGTCCAGGTGCAGCGACTTGCGCGGGTCCTTCTGCCGGGTGGTGAGCCCGTCGAACATCTCCGTCTCGTCCTTGTGCACCGTCACGGCCCGGTAGGACTCGGGCAGGGGCAGGGAGGCGAAGTCGGCGGCCGTGCTGTCCGGTGCCTGAATCGCGGCGAGTATCTCGTTCATGGTGCTGCCTCCGGCGAAGCGTGTCGGGGACGCTTGAGGGACGTCGGGGGTGAGAGCTGTGCGGCGTTCGCGAGGCGGTTCGGCTCCGGCGGTGCCGGTGTGCGCGGTACGGGCGCGGTGGCGCCCCCGCGACTGTGACGAGGCGCGGGCCGGGTGCGCGAGCCGGGGGCTTGCGGGGACAGCCGGCGCGCGCTCTGGTCGCGTACGCCGGTCACCCGGATGCCTCGTACCGTATGGCACGGCGTGCCAAGCCGCAAGACACTCGGTGCCAAGAATCTCTCTCACATGTTCGCGGCGGTGCACGGATGAGCAGGCGAAGGCTCCCCGGCCGGAAGTGGCCGGGGAGCCTTGGGCGGGGTGAAACCCCTGGTCAGCTCTTTTTCAGCTCTTTTTCAGTGCCTTTTCGATGGTGCGCATGACCTCGCTCAGCGGCGCGTCCGTACGGGCCACCGCGACCAGCACGTCCGAGCCCTCGCCGCCCGCCGTGACGACCGCCGGCGCGCCCGCCTCCACGCCGCCCAGGCCCGCGGGGCCCTGCGGCTGGCCGACACCGGTGAACCTGGCCCGCACCACCGCGAAGGCGCGGTCGAGCTGGCCCTCCACGTCGCCCTCCGCGCCCGCGCGCAGCCAGCGGCGCAGCACGTGGTTGTGCGCGGTGACCACCGCCGAGGCGGCGACCTCGGCGAGCAGCGGGCCGTCGTCGCCGTCCTGGTGGGCGCCCTCGTCGAAGTGGCCCAGCAGGTAGCGGGTGAACAGCCGCTCGTAGCGGGAGACCGAGGCGATCTCGCGCTCGCGCAGCGTGGGCACCTCGCGGGTCAGCCGGTAGCGCTCGACGGAGACCGCGGGCTGGGCCGCGTACATCCGCATGACCTCCCGGATGCCGCGGCAGATGGTGTCCAGCGGGTACTCGTGCGGCGGCGCGGCGTCCAGGACGGCCTTCACGCGCTCCAGCGTGTCGTCGTGGTCGGGGAAGATCGCTTCCTCTTTGGAGCGGAAGTGCCGGAAGAAGGTGCGGCGGGCCACGCCCGCCGCGGCGGCGATCTCGTCCACTGTCGTCGCCTCGTAGCCCTTGGTCGCGAACAGCTCCATGGCGGCGGCCGCGATGTCGCGGCGCATCTTCAGGCGCTGGGTGCTGGAGTTCGAACGGCTGGGCTTCGCAGGCTGGGACATGTAAGGAACGTACTCCATGCGTGGCCCCCGGATCGCCGGCAATTCGGGGACGGGCGGGCGGCGGCCGGCCGGCGGGGGATCAGCGCCGGGCGGCGGCGTACTCGCGGAAGCCGCGGCCCGTCTTGCGGCCGAGGCAGCCCGCGGCGACCAGGTGCTCCAGCAGCGGCGCGGGCGCCAGGCCGGGGTCGCGGAACTCGCGGTGCAGCACGCGCTCGATGGCCAGCGACACGTCCAGGCCGACGACGTCGAGCAGCTCGAAGGGGCCCATGGGGTAGCCGCCGCCGAGCTTCATCGCGGCGTCGATGTCGTCGGGCGAGGCGTAGTGCTCCTGGACCATCTTCACCGCGTTGTTGAGATACGGGAACAGCAGCGCGTTGACGATGAAGCCGGCCCGGTCGCCGCAGTCCACGGCGTGCTTGCCCAGCCCGGCGCAGACTGCGCGAACGGTGGCGTGCGCGTCGTCCGCGGTACGGACCGTGCGCACCACCTCGACGAGCTTCATCACCTGCGCCGGGTTGAAGAAGTGCATGCCGACCACGTCCTCCGGGCGCGAGGTGGCGGCGGCGCAGGCGATGACGGGCAGCGAGGACGTGGTGGTCGCCAGCACGGCGCCGGGCCGCGCCACCTCGTCCAGGGCGGCGAACAACTGCCGCTTGACCGCCAGGTCCTCGGCGACGGCCTCCACCACCAGGCCGGCGCCGGCCAGCGCGTCCAGGGTGCCGGAGGCGGAGATCCGGGCCAGCGCGGCGTCGCGGTCGGCCGCGCCGAGGCGGCCCCTGGCGACGGAGCGGTCCAGCGACGCGGTGACCCGGGCCTTCGCCGCGGCCGCCTTGTCGGCGCTGCGGGCGGCGAGCGTGACCGCGTACCCGGACCGGGCGCAGACCTCCGCGATGCCGCTCGCCATCGTGCCGGAGCCGGCCACGCCGATCTCCTCGACGGGGCGCGGCGGCGCGCCCGGTGCCGCCGCCGCGGCGCGCGCGGCGTCCGGCACCACGGTGCCGCTGCCGGGGGCGTCGTAGGCGTAGAAGCCGCGGCCCGCCTTGCGGCCGGTCAGCCCGGCGGCGGTCAACTGGCCGAGGACGGGCGCGGGGGCGTGCAGCCGGTCCTGCGACGCGGCGTACATGGCCTCCAGCACCGTACGCGCGGTGTCGACGCCGATCAGGTCGAGCAGTTCCAGCGGGCCCATGGGCAGGCCGCAGCCGAGCTTCATCGCCGCGTCGATGTCCTCGCGGGTGGCGTACCGCGACTCGTACATCGCCGCGGCCTGGTTGAGATAGCCGAAGAGCAGCCCGTCGGCGATGAACCCGGGGCGGTCCCCGACCGCGACGGGCTCCTTGCCCAACTCCCGCACCAGCGCGGTGACCTGCGCCATCGCGGCCGGCTCGGTGAGTACCGAGGAGACCACCTCCACCAGCCGCATCGCCTGGACCGGAGTGAAGAAGTGCAGGCCCAGGACGCGCTCGGGGCGGGCGGAGGAGGCGGCGAGACGGGTGACGGACAGCGCGTTGGTGCCGGTGGCGAGCACCGTGCCGGGGCGGACGATCTCGTCGAGTTCGGCGATGACCTGCTGCTTGATCTCGTACGACTCGGGCACCACCTCGATGACGAGGTCCGCGTCCGCGGCGGCGCGCAGGTCGGGGAACGTGCGCAGCCGGGCCAGGACGCCGGCGCGATCGCTCTCGGCGAGCCGGCCGCGGGCGACGGCGCGCTCCGTGGCGCGCTCCAGCGCGGCGACGCAGCCGCGGGCGGCGGCCGGGCTGATATCGATGCCGACGACCTCGCGGCCGGCGCGGGCGAGCACCTCGCACAGGCCGGTGCCCATCGTGCCGAGGCCGACGACGGCGACGGTGGGGAAAGGAACCGGGGGGAACTCGGGGGACTCGGGGACAGGGCTGCGGTCCATCGCGGGACTCCAGTCGTGACGCGGGAGATGAGGGTCCGTGGCCGCGCGTGCACGGCGTCCCGGCCGGGGCATGGGGGGCTCGCGGCGGGAACCGCGCGGGGCGGCGGGGCGCGCGCGGCGGGATCCGCGGCCGGCCCTGTCCCGGGGCCGGGCGTCCTCGCCACGGGCACGGGGGTGCCCGTCGCGCGTGCTGTCGGTTGCCGAACCACTTCAGCTCTCGGCGGCTGCGTCACCAGACCGCCCGAGCAGGGGTGCTGCTCGTCCCGCGAGCTTAACTCGTGAGTAACCATGGGCGCCAGAGGGCGAATCAGGGAATGTACCCGTCAGCCGGGGCACACATGGAGTGAACCCCGATCGACGAGCCCGTCACCGACCGGTGGCGGGTACGTACCCTGAGTGCCGGCGAGGCAGGGGGCCGAGGCATGGACCAGGAGTATCTGGCGCTCACCGAACGGATCCGCGGCAGGCTGGAGGACCCGCCGGCGCGGGCCCGGTTCGAGCACATGACCGCGCTCGCGCGGCAGCGCACGACCACCGCCCAGGAGGAGCTGGCGCGCGTGCTGGAGCTGCCGGGCGAGCCGCTGTGGGCCCGGGAGCTGGCGGCCTTCGCGCTGGGCACGGCGGGGGACCGGCGGGCGTTCGAGACACTGGTGCTGCTGCTCAACTACCGCGATCCGGTACGGGCGGAGAGCGCGGCGTGCGCGCTGGCCCGGCTCGGCGACCCGCGCACCGCACGCGCGGCGGCGGCCCTGGCGACGAACCCGCTGCGCACCGCGTACGCGTTGCACGCCATCCGGCTGCTGGTCAGGCTGCGTGCGCCGGAGTCGGCGCCCGCGCTGATCAGCACGCTCCAGCGGCTGGTGCGCGAGCCGCAGCACCACTGGCCGATCGCCACCGCCTGCGTCGAGGGGCTGGGCGAGCTGGGCGACCAGCGCGCGATCCCGGCGCTCTCCGAGGCGCTCGGCTTCCCGCAGTTGTGGCGCGCGGCCACGGCGGCGATCACCCGCATCGGCCCGCGCACCCCGTCGCAGTGAGCCGGCGCGCACCCGGGCAGGCGCGGGCCGCCGGCGGGACGGCGCCGGCCGCGGGTGCGGCGTCACGGCCCGGGCCCGCCGTGGCGTAGCGCCGCCGACCGGCGTCAGAGCAGCGTCAACTGCGTGTTCTCCGGGCCCTCCGGCGGCGCGTCCGGTCCCTCCTCGGGCTCGATGCGGCGCGCGATGCCGGGGGCCGACGGGCCTATGCCCAGCTCTGTCGCGTACTCGTGGACCTGGCGGGTGATCTGGCGCTGATACCACTTCGGCGCGTACGACCCGCCCGCGTACATCGTGCGGTAGCGGCCGACCAGATGCGGGTGGTGGCGCTCCAGCCAGGCCATGAACCACTCCCGCGCGCCCGGCCGCAGATGCAGCACCAGCGGCGTCACCGACGTGGCCCCCGCCTCCGCCACCGCCCGCACCGTGGCGCGCAGTTGCCCGGGGGAGTCGCTGAGGAACGGGATCACCGGAGCCATCAGCACCCCGCAGCCGATGCCGTGCTCCGCGAGCGTGCGCACCACGTCGAGCCGGCGCTGCGGCGCGGGCGTGCCCGGCTCCACGGTCCGCCACAGCTCCTCGTCCAGAAAGCCCACCGAGACCGCGACCCCGACCTGCGTGACCTCGGCCGACTGCTTGAGCAGCGGCAGGTCCCGGAGGATGAGCGTGCCCTTGGTGAGGATCGAGTACGGGTTGGCGAAGTCCCGCAGCGCGGCGAGGATGCCGGGCATCAGCCGGTAACGCCCCTCGGCCCGCTGGTAGCAGTCGACGTTCGTGCCCATGGCGATGTGCTCGCCGCGCCACCGGCGGCTCGCCAGCTCGCGGCGCAGCAGCTCCGGGGCGTTGATCTTCACCACGATCTGCGAGTCGAAGCCGCGGCCGGTGTCGAGGTCCAGATAGTCGTGGGTCTTTCTGGCGAAGCAGTAGACGCAGGCGTGGCTGCAGCCCCGGTAGGGGTTCACGGTCCAGTCGAAGGCCATCCGCGACGCGCCCGGCACCCTGTTGACGATCGAGCGGGCCCGCACCTCGTGGAACGTGATCCCGCGGAACTCCGGGGTGTCGAACGTGCGGGTCACGACGGCCGCCGTGCCGAAGAGGGCGGGCGCCGCCGCCCCCGTGGCCGCGCCGCCGTCGGCGGCCTCGTCGGTCAGATTCTCCCAGCGCATCGGCACCTCCTGTTGATCTGCCGCCGAGAATAGAACACACGTTCCCTTCGCGTCGAGTCCTCGATCGGGTGATCCCGGTCAACGCCGCGCCGGACGCGGCCCCGCGCAGCTCGCCGGTTCGAGTGGATTCCCGCCGCGCGCCCCTACGCCCCCGGCTCCGCGGGCTCGTCGCGAAAGCCGCTGATGAGCGCCCGATGGGTGCCCCGCGCACCAGAGTTGGCGCGGTCCCGCGGCGCCGTACGGGGGAGTGAATCCCGTTTGCCCCCGGATCTTGCGCGGTGCGAAAAATGGTCCGGCGCAGGCGGACGATGGGGAGTGGCACGTGGGGACGACCCTGGTGAACGACGAGCCGGTCACCGTGCCCGCGGCCGGCCCGGCGGCGGGACCGGCGGAGCCGGCGCAACGGCCGGGGCGTACCGGAAAGGGCGGACCGCCGGCCGGGCGCGGCGCGGCGGCGGGCCCCGGCGACGGCGGGGAGCTGAGCCCCCGGCGCGTACGGCTGGTGTTCCCTGCCCTCATGCTCGCGCTGCTGCTCGCCGCGCTGGAGCAGATGATCGTCGCCACCGCGCTGCCGAAGATCGTCGGTGAGCTGCACGGCCTGGACCGGATGTCCTGGGCGATCACCGCCTACCTGCTCACGTCCACCATCAGCCTGCCGATCTACGGCAAGCTCGGCGACCTCTTCGGCCGCAAGGGCGTCTTCCAGTTCTCGATCGTGGTGTTCGTCATCGGCTCCGGGCTCGCCGGGGCCTCCGGCAGCATGGACCAGCTCATCGCGTTCCGCGCCGTCCAGGGGCTGGGCGCGGGCGGCCTCATGATCGGCGTGCAGGCGATCATCGCGGACATCGTCCCGTCCCGCGAACGCGGCCGGTACATGGGCCTGATCGGCGCGTCCTTCGGGCTCGCCTCGGTCGCCGGACCGCTGCTCGGCGGGTTCTTCACCGACGAGCTGTCCTGGCGCTGGTGCTTCTACTTCAACGTCCCCTTCGGCCTGCTCACCCTGCTGGTGACAGGACTGGTGCTGAAGCTGCCCAAGCCGACGGCCCGGCCCCGGCTCGACGTCCTCGGCGGGCTGTTCCTCGCCGCGGCCTCCACCTGCCTGGTGCTGCTGACCAGTTGGGGCGGCCTGGAGTACGACTGGACCTCCGACGTCATCCTCGGCCTCGGCGCGGGCGCCGTCGCCGCCACCGTCCTGCTGCTCGTCGTCGAGCACTTCGCCGTCGAACCCGTGATGCCGCTGCGGCTCTTCCGCGACAGCATCTTCAACGTCACCTCCCTGGTCGGGGTGGTGACCGGGGTGGCGATGTTCGGCGCCGCCAGCTATCTGCCGACCTTCCTGCAGATGGTCGACGGGGCCAGCGCCACCGAGTCCGGACTGCTCATGCTGCCGATGATGATCGGCACCGTCGCCGCCTCGATCACCTCAGGGCAGCTCATCACCCGCACCGGCCGCTACCGCCCCTACCCGGTGGCCGGCTGCGCCGTCGCCGCCGTCGGCATGTGGCTGCTCTCCCGCCTGGACGAGGACACGTCGCAGCTCTCGTACAGCATCTGGATGGCCGTCCTCGGCATCGGCCTCGGGCTCGTCCTGCCGGTGCTCATCCTGGCCGTGCAGAACGCCGTGCGCCCCGCCGACCTGGGCGTCGCGACCAGCGCGCACAACTACTTCCGGCAGATCGGCGGCTCGGTCGGCACGGCCGTCTTCGGCACCCTCTTCTTCGACCGCCTCGCCGACGAACTGGTCGGCACCCTGCCCCCGCCGCCCCCCGGCACCACGCTGCCGGAGGCGGAGTCGATCACCCCCGAGGCCGTCCACGCGCTCGACGCCGAGCTGCGCGACGGCTACATCCGCGCCTACGCCGAGGCGATGCCGGGCATCTTCCTGTACCTGGTGCCCGTGCTCGTCCTCGGCGTGGTGTTCGCGTTCCTGCTGAAGGAGAGACCACTGGTGTCCCAGAACCACTCGGGGCCCGGCCCCGCCACGGACGAGTACCCGGCGGTCGACACCACCGTGCCCGCGGCCCGCGGCACCGTCCCGGCGGGCACAGGGGTGCCGGTCTGCGGCAGCGTGCAGCACCAGGACGGCACCACCGTGCCGCGCGCGGCGCTCACGCTCATCGACGGCGCCGGCCGCCAGGTGGGCCGCGACGCCAGCCGCGACGACGGCAGGTACGTGCTGCCCACCCCGGGCGCCGGCTCGTACGTCCTGGTGGCCGCGGCCGGCGGGCACCAGCCGCAGGCCGTGACGGTCACCGTCGGGGACCGGCCGGTCGAACTGGACCTCGTGCTGGGCGGCGCGGGCCGCATCTGCGGCACCGTCGCGGCGGCCGACGGCACGCCGCTGGGGAACGTCGTGGTGACGCTCACCGACGCGCGCGGGGAGGTCGTCGCCTCGGCGCGCAGCAGCCACGACGGGTCGTACGCGATCGGTGAACTGGTCGCCGGCGAGTACACCCTGGCGGCCACCGCGCCGGGCTTCCGGCCCGCGGCGCTGCCGGTCTCGGTGCAGGCGGCGCGGGAGACCCGGCAGGACGTCGAACTGGCCGGCGGCGCGGTGCTGCGCGGCACGGTACGGGCGTACGGCGGCCGGCCGGTGGAGGACGCCAGGGTCACGCTCCTGGACGCCGCGGGCAACGTCGTCGACACCGGCACCACCGGCCCGGACGGCGCGTTCCGCTTCGTCGACCTGTCGGCGGGCGAGTACACCGTCATCGCCGCCGGGTACCCGCCGGTGGCCACGGTGCTGCGCGTGGAGGGCGGCGGCCGTACGGAACGGGACCTCCAGCTCGGCCACGGCGACTAGCCCCTCGCGACCGGCGGAGGACCCGCGCCGGGACGCGTGCGCCGGGGGCGCGGCGCCGGTCGTCGCGAGCGGGCTTCCTCCGGCTGGCGGAGAGCCGGGACAGCCGTCGAAGTGGCTGGTCGCGGGGCGTTCCCGGGGAGTTGAGGCGGTCTAGACCTCTGTACGTATCCACAGGGGTTTCACCGCTTCGTCCGACCGCGTACCGTGGCTCGTCATGAAGGTCTTGATCAGCGCCGACATGGAGGGGGCCACCGGCGTCACGTGGCCCGCCGACGTGCTTCCCGGCGGCCCGCAGTGGGAGCGCTGCCGGCCCATGTTCACATCCGACGTCAACGCCGCCATCGAGGGCTTCTTCGCCGGCGGTGCCGACGAGGTGCTGGTCAACGAGGCGCATTGGACGATGCGCAATCTGCTGCTAGAGCGGATCGACGACCGCGCCCAGATGCTCACCGGGCGGCACAAGTCGCTGTCCATGGTCGAGGGCGTCCAGCACGGCGACGTCGACGGCATCGCCTTCGTGGGCTATCACACGGGCGCGGGCGCCGAAGGGGTCCTCGCGCACACCTACCTGGCCAACTCCATCACGGGCGTCTGGCTCAACGGCGTGCGGGCCAGCGAGGGCCTGCTGAACGCGCACGTGGTCGCCGAGTTCGGCGTCCCCGTCGTGCTCGTCACCGGGGACGACAAGACCATCGAGGACGCCAAGGGGTACGCGCCCGCGGCCCCCGGCGTCGCCGTCAAGGACTACGTGTCGCGGTACGCCGCGGTGTGCCGCACCCCGGCGCGTACCGCGGCGGACATCCGGGCCGCGGCCACCGAGGGCGCGGCGCTCGCGGTGCGGGCGGAGCCGGTGCGCGGCGGCCCGTTCACGGTGGAGCTGGAGTTCGACGCGGAGCATCTGGCCGGCGCGGCCACGGTGGTGCCGGGCGTGGCGCCGACCGGCGAGCGGCGCGTGGCGTACACGACGGAGACCATGTACGAGGGCATCCGCTGCTTCAAGGCGGTCACCACGCTCGTCTCGGCCGCGGTGGAGGAGCAGTATGGCTGACGCGACCCGGCAGGCGCCGGCCGCCCCGCACCCGGGCCCGGACGACGCGGCGCTGGACGAGGTGGTGGGCTTCACCTCCGACCTGATCCGCATCGACACCACGAACCACGGCGGCGGCGACGGCGTGGAGCGCCAGGCCGCGGAGTACGTCGCGGAGCGCCTCGCAGGTGCCGGCATCGAGCCCACCCTGCTGGAGAAGGCCCCCGACCGGACGAACGTCGTGGCCCGTATCGAGGGCACAGACCCCGGCGCCGACGCGCTGCTCGTCCACGGCCACCTCGACGTGGTGCCCGCCGAGCCCGCCGACTGGAGCGTCCACCCGTTCTCCGGTGAGGTCCGCGACGGCGTGGTCTGGGGCCGCGGCGCCATCGACATGAAGAACATGGACGCGATGGTCCTCGCGGTCGTACGGGCCTGGGCCCGCGCCGGCGTCCGCCCCCGGCGCGACATCGTGCTCGCCTTCACCGCCGACGAGGAGGCCAGCGCCGAGTACGGATCCGGCTATCTCGCCGAGGAGCACGCCGCGCTCTTCGACGGCTGCACCGAGGGCATCAGCGAGTCCGGCGCCTTCACCTTCCACGCCGGCGACGGCCTGCGCCTCTACCCCGTCGCCGCCGGCGAGCGCGGCACGGCCTGGCTGCGGCTCACCGCCCGCGGCCGCGCGGGACACGGCTCGAAGGTCAACGCGGACAACGCCGTCTCCCGGCTGGCTGCCGCCGTCGGCCGCATCGGCGAGCACCGCTGGCCCGTGCGGCTCACCCCCACCGTCCGCGCGGCGCTCGTCGAGACGGCCGCGGCGTACGGCGTCGAGGTCGCCCCCGGGGAGCTGGACGACCCCGCCTTCGACGTGGACGCGCTGCTGGCCAAGCTCGGCCCGGCCGCCGCCCTCGTCGCGCCCACCGTGCGCAACAGCTCCAACCCCACGGTCCTCGAAGCCGGCTACAAGGTGAACGTCATTCCCGGCAGCGCCACCGCGCAGATCGACGGCCGGATGGTGGCCGGCGGCGAGGAGGAGTTCGCGCGCACGCTCGACGAGCTGACCGGACCGTACGTGGACTGGGAGTTCAGCCACCGCGAGGTGCCGCTCACCGCCCCCGTCGACGCTCCCCTCTACGCCGCGATGCGCGCCTCCCTGGAGCGCTTCGATCCCGGCGCGCACGTCGTGCCCTACTGCATGTCGGGCGGCACCGACGCCAAGCAGTTCTCCCGCCTGGGCATCACCGGCTACGGCTTCTCGCCGCTGAAGCTCCCCGCCGGATTCGACTACCAGGAGCTGTTCCACGGCGTGGACG
Organism: Streptomyces sp. NPDC004134; assembly: GCF_042874195.1. Taxonomy (NCBI): domain Bacteria; kingdom Bacillati; phylum Actinomycetota; class Actinomycetes; order Kitasatosporales; family Streptomycetaceae; genus Streptomyces; species Streptomyces sp. NPDC004134. The sequence continues at coordinate 191,675 of NZ_JBIAMS010000011.1, forward strand.
AGCGGGTGCCGGTGGACGCGCTGCACTTCGGCGTGCGGGTGCTGGACGACTTCCTCAGATCGGCCTGACGGCACACCGCCCCGGGCAGCCGCGCGGGAAGCGGCCAACGACCAGCGAGCGCGCCGGCAGTGCGGCCGGCGCCTCGACCACCAGCGGAAAGAGACGACGCCGCCCGTGACCACCGCCCCGTACGGCTCCTGGCCCTCCCCCCTGACCGCCGCCCTCGCCGCGACCCACGACGGCCGCCCGGAGTATCTGGACACCGTCGGCGACGAGGTGTGGTGGACCGCCCCGCGGCCGCGCGAGGGCGGGCGCCGGGCGCTGGTGCGGCTGCGCCCGGACGGCACCGAGGAGTCGGTGCTGCCCCCGCCGTGGAACGTGCGCAACAGGGTCATCGAGTACGGCGGCCGGCCCTGGGCCGGCGCCCCGCGCGCCACCGGCGGCCCGCTGATCGTCTTCACCCACTTCGCCGACCAGCGGCTGTACGCGTACGAGCCGGACGGCGGCGGCGAGCCCCGCCCGCTCACCCCCGTCTCCGCCGTCGGCGGCGGGCTGCGCTGGTGCGACGCCGTCGTGCTGCCGGAGCGCGGCGAGGTGTGGTGCGTGCTGGAGGAGTTCACCGGGCAGGCCCCCACCGACGTACGCCGCGTGCTCGCCGCCGTGCCGCTCGACGGATCGGCGGCCTCCGACCGCGCCGCCGTGCGCGAGCTGACCGACGACCGGCACCGCTTCGTCACCGGCCCCCGCCTCTCCCCGGACGGCCGGCAGGCCGCCTGGATCGCCTGGGACCACCCGCAGATGCCCTGGGACGGCACGGAGCTGCGCGTCGCCGACGTCACCGGCGACGGCCGGCTGGCCGGGGTCACCACGGTCCTCGGCGCCCAGACCGGCTCCGAGGCGGAGTCCGTCGCACAGGCCGAGTGGCTGCCGGACGGCACGCTGGTCGCCGCCACCGACCGCACCGGCTGGTGGAACCTGCACCGGGTCGACCCCGCCACCGACGTGACCACCGCGCTCTGCCCGCTGCCGGAGGAGTTCGCCGACGCGCTGTGGAAGGTCGGGCTGCGCTGGTTCGCCGTCCTCGGCAGCGGTCTCGTCGCCACCCTGCACGGCACCGGCGGCACCCGCCTCGGCGTCCTCGACCCCGCCACCGGCGAGCTGGCCGACGTGCCGGGCCCCTGGTCGAACTGGGCCGCGGGCCTCGCCGTCGCCGGCGAGCGGGTCTTCGGCCCGGCCGCGAGCCCCGTCACCGGGTACGAGGTCGTGGAGCTGGACACCGCCACCGGCTACGCCCGCGTCGCGGGCAACGCCCACCGCGACGCCGTCGACCCGGACTACCTGCCGCGGCCGGTGTCCCGCACCTTCGCGGGCCCCGGGGGCCGCGAGGTGCACGCCCACGTCTACCCGCCGCGGCACCCGGAGCTGACCGGCCCCGAGGACGAGCTGCCGCCGTACGTGATCTGGGCGCACGGCGGCCCCACCGGGCACGTACCGCTGGTGCTCGACCTGGAGATCGCCTACTTCACCTCGCGCGGCATCGGCGTCGCCGAGGTCAACTACGGCGGCTCCACCGGCTACGGCCGCGCCTACCGCGAGCGGCTGCGCGAGCAGTGGGGCGTCGTGGACGTCGAGGACTGCGCCGCCGTCGCCCGCGCGCTGGCCGACGAGGGCACCGCCGACCCGGCCCGGCTGGCGATCCGCGGCGGCAGCGCGGGCGGCTGGACGACCGCCGCGTCCCTCACCTCGCCGCTGGCCGAGGGGCTGTACGCGTGCGGCACGATCGTCTACCCCATCCTCGATCTCGCCGGCTGGGCCACCGACGAGACCCACGACTTCGAGTCGCGCTATCTGGAGTCGCTGGTCGGCCCGCTCGCCGAGGTGCCCGAGCGGTACCGCGACCGCTCCCCGGTCCACCACGCCGACCGGATCACCGTGCCGTTCCTGCTGCTCCAGGGGCTGGACGACGTGATCTGCCCGCCGGTGCAGTCCGAGCGCTTCCTGGCCGCGCTCGCCGGCCGGGGCGTGCCGCACGCGTACCTCACGTTCGAGGGCGAGGGCCACGGCTTCCGCCGGGCCGACACGCTGATCCGGGCGCTGGAGGCCGAGCTGTCGCTGTACGCGCAGACGTTCGGCTTCGCGGCACCGGACGTGCCGGCCGTGGACCTGGGCGCCCCCGTGCCCCCCGCCGCCGCGGCCGCCCGCCCGGCCGCCCCGGGCACCGGGTCCGCCGCCGCACTCGTCCGCCCCCGCCGGCTGCGCACCGGCGACCGGGTCGCGGTCGTCGCCCCCAGCGGCGGGTGCCCGCGCAAGGAACTGGACGCCGGCGTCGAGGTGCTGCGCGGCTGGGGCCTGGACGCCGTCGTCCACCCCACCGCGTACGGCGAGCACGGCACGCTGCCCTACCTGGCCGCCGAGGACGCCGCCCGGGCCCGCGACTTCGAGCGGGCCTGGCTCGACCCGGAGATCGCCGCGGTCTTCTCCGGCAGGGGCGGCTACGGCGCCCACCGCATGCTCGACCACGTCGACTGGGCCGCCCTGCGCGCCGCGGAGCCGAAGGTCTACGTCGGCTTCAGCGACGCCACCGCCCTGCACGAGGCCATCGCCACCCACCTCGGCGTGGCCACCCTGCACGGGCCGATGCCCGCTTGGGGCCCGTTCGTCGCGGACGGCACCACCCGCGAGCACCTGCGCCGCACCCTCTTCGAGCCGGCCGCCGTGCGGCGCCTGACCAGCCCCGGCGCCCGCGCCCTCGTCCCGGGCCGGGCCCGCGGCGTCACCCTCGGCGGCTGCGTCAGCCTGCTGGCCGCCGGCCTCGGCACCCCCGGCGCCCGCGCCGGGGCCGCCGGCGGCATCCTGCTCATCGAGGACGTCGAGGAGGAGGACTACCGGCTCGACCGCATCCTCACCCAGCTCCGCCGCAGCGGCTGGCTGACCGGCGTCGCCGGCGTCGTCTGCGGCACCTGGGAGGACTCGGGACCCTACGAGGCCGTCCGCGCCGTGCTCGCCGACCGGCTCGGCGACCTCGGCGTGCCGGTGCTGGAGGGCCTGGACTTCGGCCACGGCGTCCCCGCCCTCACCGTCCCGCTCGGCCTCCCCGCCGTCCTCGACGCGGACGCCGGCACCCTCACCCTCGACGCCCCCGGGCTCGCCTGAGCCGGCGGGCGGCGTTCGCCCGAACGGGCCCTGCCGCCGGGCGCGATCCCGGCCGCCGGGAGGAGGCTGGGCTCATGGCTCATACCTCGGTACGGACGGGCGGCCCCCGGCAGGCGCTCACGGCCCGCCGGGTGGCCGCGCTGGTGCTGGCCGCCCTCGGCCTTGCGTTCATCTTCCAGAACACCCGGCGCACCCGCATCCAACTGCTGTTCTGGGAGGTCACCACGCCGCTGTGGCTGGCGCTGCTGGCGGTGGCGGTGATCGGCATGATCGTGGGCTGGATGCTCCAGCGCCGCAGGTGACGCGGGCGCCCCGCGGCCTCAGCCGGCGCCGAGCAGCGCCGCGCGCAGCGCCCGTACGGGAGCGGTGGCGGCGTCCTGCGCCCGGTGGGCCAGGGCGAGGGTCAGCTCCCAGCGCGGCAGGTCGGTGACGGGCAGCTCGACGAGCGCGCCGGCGGCCAGGTCCGGGCCGACGGTGGAGCGGGTCAGCACCCCGGCGTGGCTGCCGCGGCGGGCCAGGCTCGCGACGGTCTCGGCGGGGGAGACGGGGTGGAGCCTGGTCGCCGGTACGGGGGTCGCGCGCAGCAGGTCGAGGAAGCGCGCCGCGCCGTCGCCCCACGTCGTACACGCCACCGGATACGCGGCCAGGTCCCGGATCCGCAGCGGTTCCCCGGTGTCCAGCGGGTGCCCGGGCCGGGCGACGCAGACGACCGGGTCGGTCAGGAACGGTTCCACGGTCAGCGTGTGCGGGTACGGTCCCGGCACCACGAACCCGATGTCCACGGTGTGGTCGGCCAGGCCGCGCACCACCTCCTCGCTGTGCGCGTCGGTGCACGCGACCTCGACGTCCAGCGGCGCGAGCGCGTCGAGCACCCGCGGCACCACGCTCGGCGCGAACGTGGCGTGCAGGGCGACCCGCACCCGCGGCCGGCCGGGCTCGGCCCGTACCACCGCGACCGCCTCCTCGGCGAGCGCCAGGCACCGCTCGGCATAGGGCAGCAGCCGCTCCCCGGCCGCGGTGAGCCGCACGCCCCGGCCGCCGCGCAGGAACAGCGGGCGGCCCAGGTCGCGTTCGAGCCGGGCCATCCGCTCGCTGACCGCCGGCTGGCTCAGCCGCAGCCGCGCGGCGCCCCGGCCGAAGCTGCCGGCCGTGGCCACCGACCGGAACACCCGCAGATCCTCCAATGACACTGCCATAGGAAAACCCTATGTCTTCTCATCGGAAAGATGCCCCTTCCCTGTCGCGGGGCCGCTTGTGAAGATCGGCTTCATGGACGTATCCATGTACGACGACGACCTCACCGCGGCGGCGCTCGCCGCCGAGCACCGGCGGCTGGGCACCGCCGCGACGCGACTGGTCGCCGACTACGCCGCCGCGCTGGACGGCCTCCCCGTCTGCTCCGGCGCCACCGCGGAGCAACTGCGCGAGCGCTTCGCCGGGCCGCTGCCCGAGCGGGGCACGGATCCGCTGGAGCTGCTCGACGCGCTCGCCCGCGACGTCGTCGCCGACGCCACGCACATCTCCAGCCCGCGCTACTTCGGCCTGTTCAACCCCGCGCCGCTGCCCGTCGCCGTCTGGACCGACGCGCTGTGCTCCGCGCTCAACCAGAACGCCGCCGCCTGGCGGCAGTCGCCGACCGCGACCGCGCTGGAGGAGCGCGTCCTGCGCTGGCTGTGCGACCTTCTCGGCTACGGCGACGGCGCGTTCGGCACGCTCACCAGCGGCGGGTCGGAGGCGAACCTCATCGGGCTGAAGTGCGCCCGGGACGCGGCGGCCGGCACCGCGGCCGCGGCGGGCCTCGGCGGCGCGCGGCTTCGCGTGTACGCCTCAGAGCAGGCCCACTTCTCACTGGTCAAGGGCGTGGACGTGCTCGGGATCGGCCGGGACAACCTGCGCCGCGTCGGCACCGACGCGCGCTTCCGCATCCGGGTCGGCGAGCTGCGCGCCGCCGTCGAGCGGGACCTGGCCGCCGGGCTGCGGCCCGCCTGCGTCGTCGGCGTGGCCGGCACCACCTCCTCCGGCGCCGTCGACCCGCTGGACGAACTCGCCGACGTGGCCGCGGAGTACGGGCTGTGGTTCCACGTCGACGCCGCGTACGGCGGGGCGCTGGCGTTCTCCGCGGCGCACGGCGGGCTGCTGCGGGGCGTGGCGCGGGCGGACTCGGCGACGCTGGACCCGCACAAGTGGATGTTCGTGCCGTTCTCCTGCGGTGCGCTGCTGACCCGCCACGGTGCCCGGGTGCTGCGCGACGCCTTCGACACCGATCCGGCGTACCTGGACGACCGGCGGGGCGGCGGCCGCGGGCCGGCGGACGGCCCCCCGGACGAAGGGCCGCTCGACTTCTTCCGCCTCGGCCAGCTCGGCACCCGGCGCGCCAACGCGCTCAAGCTCTGGGCCGCGCTCGCGGGCCTCGGCCGGGACGGCTACCGGCGCATCGTGGAACGGCAGTTGGACCTCACCCGGTACCTCGCCGCCGAACTGGCCGCCGCGGACGGCTTCGAGCCGGCGGGCGACGTGCAGACCGCGGTGTGCTGCGTGCGCTATCTGCCCGCGGCGGTACGGGACGCGCCGCCCGGCACGCGGGACGCGGTGCAGCGTGCGCTCCAGCAGCGCGTCGAGCGCGGCGGGCGGGCGTGGGTGGCGACCACGGTGCTCGACGGCCGGCGGGCGCTGCGGATCAACGTCAACGGGTTCCTCACCCGCCGCGAGCACGTGGACGAACTCGTCGCGCTGCTGCGGGCGGAGGGGCCGCGGGCGGCGGCCGATGTCAGTGCCGGGCCGTAGCGTCGGAACCATGAGCAGCACCCCGGGGCCGGGCCGCGATGTCCCCGCCTGCCACGAGTGGACGCCGCCCGGCACACCGGGCGGCCCGGCCCGTGCACCCGCCGCCGGTCCGGGCGGGGCGCTGGCGGCGATACGGCGGTGGCAGGACGGCCGGTGCGCGGTCTGCGGGCTGCGCCCGGCCCGGCTGGTCGTCGACCACCACCACGTCTCCGGGCTGGTCCGCGGCCTGCTCTGCGAGTCGTGCAACGTCGCCGAGGGCCGCCGCACCTCGTACTACGCCGAGCCGTACGCCTCGTACCGGCGCCGTCCGCCCGCGCTGATCGTCGGCCTCACCGAGCGCTATCCCCACTGGCGCCCGAACGCCTACCACTACGTCCTCGGCGACCCGCCCGACGATCCCGCGCTCGCCGCCCGCGTCCTCGGCCACCTCATACGCCACCCGCCCCGGCGCCCCACCGGACGCCCCGTCGAGATCCCCGGGCTGCCCGGCCACTACCTGGCCGGAGACGAGATGCGCCGTCTCGCCGAGCGGCTGGCGGCGGAGGCATAGTGGAGTCATGACTGTCCTCTTCCGGCGTACCGCACCGATCCTGCGCATCTTCGACATCGCCAAGGCCCGCGAGTTCTACGTCGACTACCTGGGCTTCACGGTCGACTGGGAGCACAGGTTCGCCGACGGCTTCCCGCTCTACATGCAGGTCTCCCGCGGCGACCTCACCCTCCACCTGAGCGAGCACCACGGCGACGCCAGCCCCGGCGCCACGGTCTACGTCGAGATCGACGGCGCGGGCGAACTGCACGCCGAGCTGAAGGCCAAGGACTACCCGTACCTGAAGCCGGGACTCGAAGAGGACGCCGGGATCGGCACGATCCTGGAGCTGACCGACCCGTTCGGCAACCGGCTGCGGTTCGTCCAGCCGAACCCCTGACCGGCGGGGCGTACACTCGCCCGGTGCCAGAGAACGACGTCGTCGCGGCCGGCGCCCGTACCGCGATCCGCACCCCGCGCCCCGCGGACGAGGAGGAGTTCCTCGCCCGCGCCCGGGCCAGCGCCGGGCTCCACCACCCGTGGCTGTCCCCGCCCGCCACCCCCGCCGACTACCGCACCTACCTGGAGCGGCTCACCGAGCCGCAGACCGAGGGGTTCCTCGTCTGCGAGCGGGAGTCGGGCGCCCTCGCCGGCTTCGTCAACATCAACGCCATCGTGCGCCGGGCCTTCCTCTCCGGCGCCCTCGGGTACGCGGCCTTCGTCCCGTACGCCGGCCGCGGCCTGATGTCCGAGGGCATCGGCCTCGTCGTCCGGCATGCCTTCACCCACCTCGGCCTGCACCGCCTGGAGATCAACGTCCAGCCGGGCAACGCCGCCTCCATCGCGCTGGCCAAGCGCGCCGGCTTCCGGCTGGAGGGCTTCTCGCCCGACTACCTGTTCATCGGCGGCGCCTGGCGCGACCACGAACGCTGGGCCCTGACCGTCGAGATGACCGGCATCGGCGGCGCCTCCCGGTAGTGGCCGGGGCTAGCGGCCGGGGCGCGGGTCAGCGGCGGCGGTCGACGTACTCGAAGATGCTGCCGTCGGGGTGGCGCGCCACCATGTTGCGCCCGATCGGCGTCTCCGACGGGCCCGCGACGATCTCCGCGCCGACCGACCGGAGCGTCGCGTACGCCTCGGCGACGTCCTTGACCGCCAGCGTCGCGGTGATTCTGCGCAGCACGTCCAGGGTCTGCGGCGGACCCGACATCAGCAGGAAGCAGCCGACCGCGGCGACGGAGACGCCCGCCTGCGAGAAGTGCTGCGCCTGTTCGCCGGTCAGCCTCTCGTACGTGTCGACGGCGGACTCCAGGTCGTCCACGCAGATGCGCAGTGAGGTGCCGAGGATCTCCATGGGGAGAGTCTAGGGGCGGCGAAGCCCGCCCGGACGCCGGGCCGTTGGCGCGGGTACGCGCCTGGCCCGGCGCGCCGTCACGGCACCCGGCAGAGCACCTCGCCGTGCAGCACCGCGAACCATGCGCCGGCCGCCGCGCCCCACTCCCGCCAGCCCGCCGCGATCCGCGCCAGCGCCGCGGCGTCCGCGTGCCCGCCGTCGACCGCGAGCCGGGAGTACGACGAGGCCACCGTGCGGTCCGCCCACGACTCGCTCCACCACGCGCGCTCCTCCGCCGCCGCGAAGCACCACGCGCCCGCCGAGGCCGTGACGTCCTCGAACCCCGCCTCGCGGGCCCAGCCCAGCAGCCGCCGCCCCGCGTCGGGCTCCCCGCCCGAGGCGCGGGCCACCCGGCGGTAGGTGTCCAGCCAGTCGTCCAGGGCGGGCACGTCCGGGTACCAGGTCATCGCCGCGTAGTCCGCGTCCCGCGCGGCGACGAGCCCGCCGGGGCGGCACACCCGGCGCATCTCCTCAAGGGCCCGCACCGGGTGCGCGAGGTGCTGGAGCACCTGGTGGGCGTGGACCACGTCGAACGAGTCGTCCGGGAAGTCCAGCGCCTCGGCGTCGGCCACGGCGAACTCCACGTTCGCCACGCCCCGTTCCGCCGCCACCGCGCGCGCCTGCGCCAGGATCCCCTCCTCGGCGTCCACCGCGGTCACCCGGCCCCGGGGCACGAGGGCGGCCAGGTCGGCGGTGATCGTGCCGGGGCCGCAGCCGAGGTCGAGGACGTGCATGTCCGGGCGGAGTTCGCCGGTCAGGTACGCCGCCGAGTTGGCGGCCGTGCGCCAGCGGTGCGAGCGCAGCACCGAGTCGTGGTGTCCATGTGTGTAAACGGCCATGTCGGCAGCGTAGCTCCTGTCTCGTATGACGAGAAGTATCGTCTCGTTATCCGGGCAGTCAGAGCGGGTTCCGCGCACTTGTGAGCGTCCCCCGGGTAGCAGCGGAACCCGGATTGCCCGATCCTGGGAGACGGAGACCGCCGGCGCGAAGGAGAGCCGCAGATGGGCGAGAGCGACCGGCGCCGGGGCGGCATCGCCCCCGCGCGGCTGACCGACCAGCAACTGATAAGGGAGCTGGAGACCATCCACCGCACCCGCCACGACACGCTGCTGCACGGTTCCGCGGCGGCGCTCGCCATGCACAACACCCGCATGGCGCAGCTCGAAGGCGAGTACCTGAGCCGGCACCCCGAGCGCTCCGTCGCGCTCGGCCGCACCCGCGACGGCGCGCGCGAGCGCGGCTGAGGACCGTGCGGACGGGAAGCGGGCCGGACGGGACGTCGGGGGCGTACGGGCCGGGCACAGGGCCGAACGCCGGCCGCGCGCTCCGCCGCCCCCGCCCGGCCGCACCTCACCTGACCAGGCGCGCAGCGCACCGCCCCGGTCGCCGCCCGATCTGGGACAGTGGGAGAGATTCGCACCCTTGTGAGCGCCCGACGGGCGCGTGACGGCGGGAGGTGGCGCATGCAGCAGGCCGTCCCCGACGCCGGTCTGCCACCTCCCGCGGAGCTCGTCGACGGCTTCGCCGGCGCCGCCACCGCCGCCCCGGGGCCGCCCGGCGGCGGGCCGGAGCTGCGCGCCGCCGCCGCGGGCTACTGGCACCGCCGCGGCCTGGCCACGGACCCCGGGCGGACCCTCGCCGCACCCGGCGGCCCCGCGCTGCTCCTCGCCCTGGTCGCCGCGGTCGGCGGCGAGGTGCTGCTGCCCCGCCCCTCGGCGTCCTGGTACGCGGCGCAGCCGGCGATCCTCGGCCGCGCCGTGCACCGTGTGCCCACCACCGCCGAGTCCGGCGGCGCCCCCGACCCGGTCGCGCTGCTGGAGACCGTGCGACGGGTACGGGCCGAGGGCGGCGACCCGCGGCTCCTGGTCCTCTCCGTCGCCGACGACCCCACCGGCACCGTGCCGCCGCCGGAGCTGGTGCACGAGGCGTGCGAGGCGGCGGCCCGGGAAGGGCTGCTCGTCGTCAGCGACGAGACGTACCGCGACACCCTGCACGACCCGCACGCCACCGTGCTCGTCAGCCCCGCCGAGATGCTGCCCGACGACGTCGTCGTCCTCGCCGACCTCGGCGGCACGCTCACCCCGCCCGGCTGGCCCGCCGCCGTGGCCCGCTTCCCCGCCACCCGCGCGGGCACCGTGCTGCACACCGCCGCGCTGGCCGTGCTCGGTACCGCCGTGCCGCCGCTGCCGCCGCCCGTCGAGGCCGCCGCCGCGGCGGCGCTGGCCGAGCCGCCCGCGGTCACCGGCCGGCTGGCCGCCGCCGTACGGCTGCACACGGCGCTCACCGCGGCCGTACGGGACGTGCTCACCGCCGCCGGCGCGCTGGTCCGCCCGCCGCAGGCCGGCTACCACGTGTACGCGGACCTCGAAGCCCTGCGCCGGGACCTGGCCCGCGGCGGCGTCGTGGACGCCGTGGACCTGGAGGCGGCCGTCGTCCGGGCGCTGGGCCCCGGGGCCCGCGCCTGCGCGGTCGCCGGGGCCCAGCGCTTCGGCGACGACCTCACCGCGCTGCGGCTGCGGGTGACGACGGCGCCGCTGCTCGGCGACGCCGGGGGCGCGCACGCCGCCGCCCTCGCCCCGGCGCGGGCCCGGCCGCCCGCCGCCGCGGCGACCACCCTGACCCCCGCCCCCGTGGCCGTCCCGACGGCCCCCGGGGTCCCCGCCGCTCCCGGAACCGCGGGGGAGGAGCAGCCGGATCCCGCGGAGTGGCCGCAGGTGGCCGAGGCGTTGAGGTCCCTCGGATCGGCCCTCACCGAGCTGACAGGAGCCCGCCGTTGACCAGCCAGTCACCTCGGACGGGAGCCGCAGGACCCGCCGCACCGACCGAGCGCTCCGCCACAGAACTGCGCCCCCTCGGCGAGATCCGCCGCTGGCCGCGGTCCTTCACCGACCGCCTCAACGCCCCCCTCCCCGGCATCTCCATGCTCGCCCGGCTGGCCCGCACCGGCCAGTTCCGCCCGTCGGCCAGGACCCTCGAAGAGATCCCGGAGCTGCCCTACGAGCCGGGCCCGCTGCCCGCCGCGGGCCCCGCCACCGTCGCCGTCACCTGGGCCGGGCACGCCAGTTGGGTGCTGCGCATCGGCGGCCTGACCGTGCTCACCGACCCGCTGTGGTCCCGGCGGATCCTCGGCACCCCGGCCCGCGTCACCCCCGTCGGGGTGCGCTGGGAGGACCTGCCGCCCGTCGACGCCGTCGTCGTCTCCCACAACCACTACGACCACCTCGACCGCCCCACCCTCAAGCGGCTGCCGCGCACCACCCCGCTGTTCGTGCCCGCCGGGCTCGCCCGCTGGTGCCGCCGCCGCGGCTTCACCCGGGTCACCGAGCTGGACTGGTGGGAGACCGCGGAACTGCCCGCGCCCGGCGGTCCTGTGCGCTTCGACTTCGTACCGGCGCACCACTGGAGCAAGCGCACGCTCACCGACACCTGCCGCTCGCTGTGGGGCGGCTGGGTGCTCACCGACGGCTCGGGCCGGCGGGTCTACTTCGCCGGCGACACCGGCTACGGCCACTTCTTCGAGGAGATCGGCCGCCGGCTGCCCGGCATCGCCCTCGCGCTGCTGCCCATCGGCGCGTACTCGCCGCGCTGGATGCTGGGCCCGGTGCACATGGACCCCGAGCAGGCCGTGCGCGCCTGCGGCGACGTCGGCGCGCGGCGGATGGCGCCGATGCACTTCGGCACGTTCCTGCTGTCGGCCGAGCCGCCGCTGGAGCCGCTGCGGCGGGTGCGGGCGGCCTGGGAGCGCACGGGCCGGCCGCGCGCGGAGCTGTGGGACCTGCCGGTGGGTTCTTCGCGGGTGCTGTGACGGCGGTGCGGAGGGTACGGCGGGCACGCGGGGCGCGGCCGCGTACGCGCTACGCGCCCTGCCCCCGGTCGCCGCGGCCGCGCAGCCGGCGCCACACCGGCGGCGCGACGCTGATCAGCACCGTCAGCGCCACCGCGGCCGCCACCCCCTGCCACGGCTCGGGGAAGAGCGAGCCGCCGAGGATGCCGATCAACTGGTACGTGGCCGCCCACGCCAGACAGGCGGGGAAGTTGCCGCGCACGAAGGTGCGCAGCGGCATCCGCGCCAGCAGGCACGCCAGCATCACCGGGATCCGCCCGGCCGGCAGCAGCCGCGACAGCACGAGGACCGAGATCCGGTGCTGCTCCAGCTTCCGCTGCGCGTGGGCGAGTTGCTCGGGCGCGACGCGGTCGCGCAGCCGGTCCAGCCAGCGCGAGCCGTTGCGCGAGCGCACGCCGCGGCTGCCCAGCCAGTAGAGCGCGACGTCGCCGAGGAAGGCGGCGATCGAGGCGGTGCCGAACACCAGCAGCAGTGCGTACGCGGCCTCGTGGTGGAAGGCGACGACGGCGGCCGAGCTGACGACGGCGCCCGTCGGCACCACGGGCACCAGCGACCCGACGAGCACGAGCAGGAACAGCGACGGGTAGCCCACCGCCTGCTGCGCGGGGGCCACGTCCCCGGCGGCGGCGAGCAGCGGGGGCGGCGCGTTGGGCAGCCTCAACGGGCCGCCTCCAGCCGCATGCCCTCGCCGTGCCCCAGCCGGTGCACCGCCACCTCCGGGGCCAGCGCCGCGGCCCGGCGGACGAAGTCGTGGCCGGGGGCGTGGAACTCGTGCGGCCGGACGGCGTCCATGCCGATCGGCCAGTACGTGCCGTAGTGCACCGGCACCGCCGCGCGCGGCGCCAGCTCCGCCAGCGCCTCGGCGGCGCGGCCGGGGTCGAGGTGCCCGTGGCCGAGGAACGGACCCCAGCCGCCGACGGGCAGCAGCGCCACGTCGCACGCGCCCACGGCGCGGGCCATGCCGTCGAAGAGGCCGGTGTCGCCGGCGAAGTAGGTGCGGGCCTCGCCCTCGAAGACGTAGCCGAGCGCGGGCGCGGTGCGCGACCCGTACGGCCAGCGGCGGCCGTCGTGGGCGGCGGGCACGGCGCGTATCGTCAGCGGCCCGGCGGCGACCTCGTCGCCCGGGCGCACCTCGGTCACCGGCAGCCCGCGCGAGCCGGCGAGCCGCCCCAGCCCGGGGACGGCGCTCCTGGCCCCGTACGGCACCACGAGCCGGGTGCCGGGTGCGATCCTGGCCAGGGACGGCAGGTGCAGGTGGTCGGAGTGCAGGTGGGAGACGACCACGACGTCGGCGATCGCGGCCGAGGGCGGCGGCAGGGCGCCGCGGCGCCGCCGCAGGTGCATCAGCCGCGGCACGAACAGCGGGTCGGTCAGCACCCGCACCCCCGAGTCCCGCACCGTCGCGGTGGCATGTCCCCACCACGTGATCTCGACCGGCAACGCCCGCTCCCTCCGCCGCCACCACCAGCTCCGGCCCCACCGAGGGTACGGCGTCCCGCCCGCCCCCCGCGGCCCCGCGGTGCCGGGCGGAACGGGTTGCCGCCCGGCTGTGGAAGGCTGGTACGACAGGAGCGGAGGTGAGACAGCGCATGGCAGAGCCGCGGAAGTCGTCCGGCGGGTACTCCGGAGCGGGTGAGGAGCCCGCGTCCGGGGAGGGCGCGGGGGAGGGCACCAGACCCGGCCCGGACCCCGGGTCCGGGCCGCACGCCGGGTCCCCCGCGGACCCGGACCACCAGTTCCCCGCGCGGCCGGATCCCGCGTCCGGCACGGAGGGGGATCCCCGGTCCCGGCCGGAGCCGGGGCCCGGGTCCGGGTCCGGTACGGAGCCGGACGACCGGTCCCGTACGGACGCCGGCCATGGGTCCGGTAAGGAGCCGGACGACCGGTCCCGTACGGACGAGGACCACCCCTCCCGCTCCGCCCCCGGCACCGACCCCCGCGCCGGCCTCACCGCCCTGCGGGCCGCCGCCACCCGCAAGGGCCGCCGCGCCGCCGCCCGCGGCCTCGGCCGGATCGTCGTCGTCTGGGCCGTCGGCACGGTGACGATGCTCATCCTCGCCGGTGCCCTGCCCGACTTCCGGCTCCAGTCGCCCGACGGCGACAGCGCCACCCACATCGCCGTCACCGCCGCCGTCGGCGCCGGCGTCTTCGGCGTGCTCTCCGCGCTGGTGTGGCCCGTGCTCGTCCGGGCCCTGCTGCTGGTCCCCGCGTTCGTGCTCGGCCTGCTCGTCTTCTTCCTCAACGGCTCCCTGCTGCTGATCGCGCTCAGCCTCAACCCCACGGGACGCGGCGAGGCCAACCCGGAGACCGCCGTCGTCGTCGCCGCGGTGATGTCCGCCGCCTCCTCCGCCACCAGCACCGCGCTCACCGTCCGCGACGACGGCGCGTACCGCCGCCGGCTCGCCCGGCTCGCGTACCGCCGCGGCGCCCCCGCGGTGTCCCCCGACGCCGCCCCCGGCATCGTCTTCCTCCAGCTCGACGGCGTCGGCCACGACGTGCTGCACGCCGCGCTGCAGGAGCGCGAGCGGACCGGCGGGCGCAGCCTCGGCGGGCAGCGGCTGCTCGCCCACCGGCTGCCGCCGGTGATGGAGACCGTCGCCTCCTGGCACGGCACCAGCCACCGGCTCGTCCCCTGGCGCACCGACTGGTCCAGCCAGACGGGCGCCAGCCAGCTCGGCATCCTGCACGGCACCAACGAGGACGTGCCCGCCTTCCGCTGGTACGAGAAGGAGACCGGCGAGGTGATGGTCTGCAGCCACCCCTCCACCGCGCAGGAGCTGGAGCGCCGGGCCGCCGCCCGCGCCGGGGACCCGGCCGCGCCCGGCGGGCTGCTGGCCACAGGGGAGCCCGGCGACACCGCCAGCCGCGGCAACCTCTTCACCGGCGGCGCCACCCAGCTCGCCCTGGTGCTGTCGGTCGCCGTCCGGCGGAACAAGAAGACCCGCTCCCGCGCCGGGTACTTCGCCTACTTCTCCGACCCCGCCAACGCCTCCCGCACCTTCGCCTCCTTCGTCGCCGAGGCCGCCCGCGAGGTGTTCCAGTCGGTGCGCTCCCGGCTGCGCCGGGAGACCCCGCGCGTCGGCCGCGGCGGGCTGTACCCGTTCGTCCGCGCCTTCGCCACCGTCGTCTCCCGGGACGTCGTCGTGGCCTCCGTCATAGGGGACATGCTCGCGGGGCGCACCGCGGTCTACGCCGACCTCGTCGCGTACGACGAGGTGGCGCACTACTCCGGGCCGCAGCACCGCGACACCCAGCAGGTGCTGCGCCGCATCGACCGCTCGATAGCGCTCATCGCCAAGGCCGCGGAGCACGCCCCGCGCCCGTACCGCATCGTGCTGCTGTCGGACCACGGCCAGAGCCACGGCCCGACGTTCGCCGCCGCGTACGGCCTCACGCTGCAGGACCTGGTACGCGCCGGCTGCGGGCTGCCCGTCTCGCGGCGGGCCGGCAAGTCCAGGAGCGGCGCCGAGGCCCGCACCGCCGCCCGCGCCGCCCTGCGCCGCCCAGAGCGCCCGGAGGACGGGCACGGCGGCGAGGGGCGCCGCGGCCTGGAGCCCGTGGTGCTCGGCTCCGGGAACCTGGGCCTGGTGTCCTTCCCCGAACTGCCCGGCGTGGTCAGCCGGGAGACGATCGAGCGCCGCCACCCGGCGCTGCTGCCGGCGCTGACGGAGCACCCCGGGGTGGGCTTCGTGCTGGTGCGCTCCGAGGAGCACGGTCCGGTGGTCCTCGGAGCCGACGGTGCGGAGCACCACCTGGAGACCGGCAAGGTCGTCGGCATCGACCCGCTGCTGCCCTTCGGGCCCGGCGCCGCCGGCACGGTGCTGCGCACCGCGCGCTTCCCGCACGCGGCGGACATCATGGTCAACTCCTCGTACGACCCGCAGACCGGCACCGTGCACGCCTTCGAGGACCAGATCGGCTCGCACGGCGGCCTCGGCGGCGAGCAGAGCCGGGCGTTCCTGTTCTGGCCCGAGGGGCTGACGCCGCCGGTGCCCGCGGGCGAGACGCTGGCGGGCGCCGAGTCGGTGCACCGGGTGCTGCGCCGGTGGATCGGCGAGTGCGGCGGCCCGGTCGTGCGCCGGGCGGCGGCGGCCGGGGTACGCCCGGAGCCGGTGGCGGAGGACCAGCACGCGGGCTGACCGCGGCCGGCCGGCCCGTCAGCCCGCGGTGCCGTACTCGGGGTGGGTGGCGAGCCACTTCGCGTAGACCGGGTTGCGCCGCGCCGCCTCCGCGTGCGCCGCCCGCGCGTACATCAGCACGGCGGGCGCCATGCCCGCCGCGGGCGACTCGGGGTGCCAGCCGATGAGGTGCCGCCAGCTCAGCGGCGTCCCCGTGATCGGCACGGTGGCGATCCCCGGCGTCGGCGGCATGGTCGCCCGGCACAGCCCCACCGCGCGGCCGACCTGCACCAGGTGCGCGCACGAGACGGTATCGGTCTCCAGGATCGGCGTCGGCGTGAACCCGGCCCGCGCGCACGCCGCCGAGAAGCAGTCCCC
The DNA here is from genome assembly GCF_042874195.1 of Streptomyces sp. NPDC004134. Lineage (NCBI taxonomy): Bacteria > Bacillati > Actinomycetota > Actinomycetes > Kitasatosporales > Streptomycetaceae > Streptomyces > Streptomyces sp. NPDC004134. The sequence goes on from NZ_JBIAMS010000011.1 coordinate 207,874, forward strand.
GAAGCACCCCTCACCCGGCACCGTCGTCCACCGCTCCTCGCGGAACCGCCCCAGCTCCAGCTCCGGTTCGTCCGCCGCCGGATGGTCCCCGGCGAGCATGAGGTACACCGGGTCCGTGCCCACCAGCCGCCACTCCAGGTCCTCGGCGGGCGGCGGGCTCTCGCCGCAGACCCCGATCAGCGCGAAGTCCAGCCGCCCCGAGGACGCCATCTCGCTGATCTCCTGCACCGACCAGGAGGTGTACGTGCTCACCGGCTCGTCCGGGTGGAGCGCCGCCAGCCGGTCCACCAGCGCCCCCAGCAGCGGCCCGTGCGTACCGCCGAGCCGGAACCGGTGCATGTCCTCCCAGGCGTTGGCGAACCGCACCGCCTCCTCCTGCAGCTCCCGCACCGCGGGCAGCAGCACCTGCGCCCGGTCGAGCACCAGCTCGCCGAGGGCCGTGGGCCTGGCGCCCGCCCGGTCGCGTACGAACAACGGCCCGCCCAGGGCCCGTTCGATGCGCTTGAGCTGCGCGCTGATCGCCGACTGGGCGAGGCCGAGGCGGCCGGCGGCCCGGGTGAGGCTCCCCGTCTCCGCGATGGCGCGCACGAGCTTGAGATGCCGCAGTTCCAGTTCCATCGCCGTCTCATCTCAGGCCGGGCACGGGCCGCTTCCGGAAACGTAGGGCCACGGACGCGGCACCGCAACAGCGCCGGAACCGGCAGGTCGCCCGCCCGGGATCCGGACCGTGGGGAGCCGGACATTACCTCGCCGGTAATCGACGTGCGGAGCGGGGGCGGGCACCGTAGGGGCATCGGAGCCCGGACCGGCGCACTCCGGCCCGGGTTCCGGCTCTGACCAGTACCTACGTCTCCCGGAGGGTGATCCGTCATGTCCGCAGCCGTCTCCCCGACCGCCGCCTCCACCCCGCAGATCACGCTCCGCCGCTGGCTCGGCCTCGACGCCGTCGTCACCGGCGGCAACGGGCTGGCGTACCTGGCCCTCTCCGGGCCCCTCTCCGACCTCCTGGGCATGGACCGCGGGCTGCTGCTCGTGCTCGGCGCGGTGCTCGTCGTCTACGCCGCCGACGTCGCCTGGCTCGCCCGCAAGCCCGCGCCGCCCGCGCGGCTGGTGGCGCTGGTCGTCGACATCAACATCGTGTGGGCGGTGGCCAGCATCGTCGTCCTCGCCACCGGGGTGCTCGACCCGACCACCGCGGGGTACGTGTGGATCCCGCTGCAGGCGGCGGTGGTGCTGGGCTTCGCCGTCGTGCAGTACGGGCTGCTGCGCGGCATCCGGGCCGCCGCCGGGGGCGGGCCCCCCCCCCCCCCCACCGCCCCGCCCCCCCCCCCGCCCCGGGGGGGGGGGGGCGGGCGGGGGGGGGGCCCCCCCCCCGGGGGCGGCCCCCCCCCCCCCCCCCACCTCCGCCAGCCGCAGCCGCTGCACGTCGGAGGTGCCCGCCGGCGGTAACACGTGGTACG